>NZ_JAUBTK010000045.1:0-60077 GCF_036702455.1 Microcoleus sp. D2_18a_D3 | reverse complement strand
GATTCCAGGCGACTGAAGTCGCAGCCGCTTTCCTCCCCATGTCTAAAGCCAGGGGCTTCTCGCTCGTTTTCTGGTGAATAACACAAAGAATTTGAAGATCGGCATTTTGGGCGTCGGTAACATTGGAAAGACCTTGGCCCGCAAACTGGCTCAGGCCGGACATGACGTGAAGGTGGCCAACTCGCGCGGCCCGGAAACCATCCCGGCCGATGCGCTGGAGTTTGGTGCCCGCGGCGTTACAGCAGCCGAAGCCGTGCAGGACGTTGACGTGGTTATTCTTTCCATCAATCCCGCCAGCTACTCCCAGGTTGCGCCATTGATTCAAGGCTTGCCAGAGGAAACCGTTGTCATGGACACGTCGAACTACCACCCCGTGCGCGACAACAGGATCGAGGCCATCGACGCGGGGCAGGTCGAGAGCTTGTGGGTCGTCGAGCAGTTAGGCCGTCCTATCGTCAAAGCGTGGAACACCATCGTTTCGGACTCATTTGCGAACAAGGGGAAGCCTGTAGGAAGCCCCGACCGTATTGCTTTGCCTGTGGCGGCAGACCGGGACCGAGATCGTGAAGTGGGATTAGCGCTGGTGGAAGATACGGGTTTTGATGCCTTCGATGCAGGCACACTCGAAGACTCATGGCGGATGCAGCCGGGATCGCCTGTGTATTGCACTGACCTCACCTTGGCAGAGTTACCCGATGCGCTGGCCTGGGCCGAAAGAGAGCGCTTATCCAAGCGGCGTGATCTGACGTGGGCGATATTGCTGGAGCGCTCTGAAGGCACCACCCTTAATCCCGACCCGGAATACTTTCTTCGTCTCAGCCGGATATTGCAAATGTAAAGGCATCATTTGCTGTGGAGCGACTTCGCTCTGGAGAGGATGAGCGAGCAACGCCATCCATGATTGAAACATCCATGATTGAAATATTGGAGTTTGATAATGAAAGCCTGGCGCGCAGAGACCTTCGGCAAACCCAGTGATGTTTTGAAGCTGGTCGATATCGACATTCCTATTCCAGGACCAGGAGAGGCGCTGCTCAGGGTATTGGCTACCAATATCGGTCTGCCTGACCGCATGATGCTGGAAGGCCGCTACTTCCTCACGCCTACGCCGCCAGTGACTCCGGGCCAGGAGGTCGTCGGCATCGTGGAAACGGCAGGACGCGACTATCCTTTTCCCATTGGCACGCGGGTGATCGGCGGCACCAATTTCACCCGCGGCTCAGGTGGCTTGGCGCAGTATTGCCTCTCCCCAGGCGTTGGCGCGGTGCTAGCACCCGACGACATGCCCGACGAGCAGGCGGCAGCGTTCCTGGGAACATTCCATGTCGCTTATGTCGGGCTGGTCAACCGCGCCCGTGCGAAGCCGGGCGAGACGCTGCTCGTACTTGGCGGATCGGGCGGCACCGGTTCCACCGCGACCCAGCTCGCTAAGGCTTTGGGCCTTAACGTGATCGCCACCGTGCGCGACGGGAACAAGGCCGCGTTCTGCCGGGAGCAAGGCGCCGACCACGTCATCAATCTTAAGACCGATTCGTTCATCGAACAGGTTCGCGCGCTGACCGGAGGCAAAGGCGCCGATATCATCTATGACACGGTCGGGTCGCCATTAGCCGAGCAAGCGCTCGACGCGATTGCCATCGGCGGACGTTATATCCTGATCGGCTTTGCCGGTGGTTCGACTTTCCCCACAATAGAGCCCTTCAATATCCTAACGCATGGCATTTCCGTCACCGGCGCTTTGCACAGCGTCCGCACCGCTGAAGAGCGCGACGACGCGATCACGACACTAGGTCGTTTGTTCTCCGAAGGGAAGATCTCCATGCCAATCGACAAGATCATATCGTTCGCTGAAGTCCCCGAGGCTCTCGAACGTCTGGGAGGTGCGGTCAACGGCAAGTTGATCGCCCGTATCGGCGGCCAATGCTCCTGACTGGCCAAACTGCGTGACACCTTGAACAGGTTGGCACGACCCTATCAAGCAACGGAATAAGAAGGAACATTTTTCATGAGTAACACAAAGAATTTAAAAATCGGCATTTTAGGTGCTGGTAACATTGGAAAGACCTTGGCCCGCAAACTGGCTCAGGCCGGACATGACGTAAAGGTCGCTAACTCGCGTGGCCCAGAGACCATCCCCGCCGATGCGCTGGAGTTTGGTGCACGCACGGTCTCGACGGCCCAAGCGGTGGAGGACGTTGACGTGGTGATCCTCTCGATCCCTCTCAACCGCATTCCGACAATCGCGCCACTTATAGCCAACCTACCAGCCGAGACAGTCGTCATCGACACGTCTAATTATTATCCCCACCGCGACGACAAAATCGATGCCATCGAGGCCGGGCAGGTTGAGAGCCTTTGGGTAGCCGAACAGCTAGGCCGGCCGATCGCCAAGGCGTGGAACGCGATCGGGTCTGGCTCCTTCGCCACCTTGGGCAAGCCTGCTGGAAGCCCTGACCGTATAGCCCTCCCTGTGGCTGCTGACCGCGAGAACGATCGTGAAGTGGCGATGGCGCTGGTCGAAGACACCGGGCTTGATGCTTTCGACGCCGGCACGCTCGCCGATTCGTGGCGCCAGCAGCCAGGCACGCCCTGCTATTGCACCGATCTCACGCGCGAACAGATGGCGGCAGCCCTGGCATCTGCCGACGCATCACGATCGCCAAAGCGCCGGGACTTAGCAGTTGCAGTGCTGCAAGAGCGGCTGGGTGACGCTACGACAAATCCGGATGCCGATTTCGGGGTTCGTCTGAGCCGTGCGATTTATATGTAACGTGAGTTCGGGATAAGAAAGGGACAAGCAAGTAAGCTAAAAGTCATCACACCAAAGCTTTACAGGCTCGTCCCATGATTAGTTTAGAAGAACTATTTTGCGCTGTCGATGATTTCTGCCAAGTTTTTGAACCCAGATTCGGATTCAACTGATTACAAAGCCAAAGCGCAATATGAAAAATAAGCTGATGCCACTGATGGATAAGCTGCTAACGCGCAAACGCTCCATCATTGAGACGATTATCGACCAACTAAAAAACATCTCTCAGATTGAGCATTCTCACCCGTCGCAGTCCGGGCAATTTCTTAGTCAACTTGATCTGTGGATTGATTGCCTATTGCCTTCATCCTAAAAAGCCTTCTCTCAATATCGATGCCTTTTTTCTCCCTTCTGCTTAACCCGAACTCAGGTTAATCTACTCTTTGTCGAACAGGCCGGAAAGCCTGTTGAGCGAGAATGGTGCAAGATGTGAGTTCTTTGTACCCCAAGTTATCCTCTCCCTTGTCTCCCAATTCCCTTAGACGATGTAGGGAGAGTTAATGGGCTCGGCGCGGTTTGTGGCTACCAGAGTTTGGTAGATGAGGGCGGATATCTCGCCCCGGGTGATGTCGTGGGCGGGGGAAAGCTTTTCGCGCGCGGGATAGTTGACCACGATTTTGCGCTCTGTGGCGGTTGCTATCTCGTCGGTGGCAAAACTGGGAATCTGAGATCGATCGACATAAACGCTCAAAGAATTGGGGTTGCCGCCGCCCAACTGCAAGCCGTTTACCAAAGATACGATCGCCTGAACTCTAGTCAAATTCTGCTCCGGGCGAAAAGTGCTGTCTGGATATCCAACCAAAAAGCCAGCTCGATTGGCTTGCTCGATCGCTCCCTTGGCCCAAAAATCCGCCGCCACATCCTTAAAAACCGTCGCCTCACGGCGCGGCACCAATTCAAACGCCTTCGCCAACATAGCCGCATACTGAGCTCTAGTTACAATCTCGTAAGGTTGAAAAGTGCCGTTGGGAAACCCGCTAACAATATTCATCTTTGCCAAGCGATCGATAAAATCCTTGGCCCAGTGCGTGCTGATGTCGCTGAACTTTACCCCCCCAGGAGTCGGGGTTGGCGTCACATTGCCCAAATCAAATAAACCTTTCACCCGCGAAGAATTGAGCTGATTTCCCACCGCAAAAATCTTAACCACAGTCGCATTTTGCAAGTCGAATTCGCCGTTATTCTGAAAGATATTGCCGCCCAAATCTTGAGCCGTACCAATATCTGGCAGCGACTTACCCACCGCAGTCAAACCGTCTTCGGTATTTTTTTCAATGCGATTCTTTCGCAAAACCGGCTTAGATTCCCCCGCTACAACTATACCGGAGCGATTTTCCAAAATTTGGTTGTCAGCAATCAAAGGAGCCGACTGAGCTTGCAGAGAAATGCCGAAACCCGTCTTTTGAAAAATATTGCGCCGTATTACTCCCTTAGCACTCCCCGCCGTAATTACGCCAGCCGCTGAGTTTTCCCGAAATATGTTGTCGAGAATCGCAGGATTAGCAGTGCCCGTGGCAAAAACGCCTTCGCGCTTACAAAGCGTGAAAGTGCAGTTAGCCACAGTCGGAGAAGTTGACTCAATCCAGACTCCCGTGCCGCGACTATCAAGATTAGTGACAGTTACTCCGCGCAATTGGGAATTAGTTGCTAGCAGTATGGTGATATTTTGACCTGCAGCGGTGGGACTGACAAATTTGCCACTTCCTTGAATTAGAGTGCCTCTACCTTTGTTAGCTTCATTGCCAATAACTTTTACTTCCGAGGGAATTTCCAAGGGGAATTTTTCGCCACTAGCAGCGCTGTAAGTGGCCGGTGATAACTGAATCGTAGTTCCCGATGCAGCGCGAGCGATCGCGCGGGTTATAGTTTTGAATGGGGCTGATTGGCTGCCGGCTGCGGAATCGCTGCCTGTTTGCGGGTTGACGTAAAGTGTTGTCATGTTTTTGTTGAAGAGATAATTGGCGATCGAGCTTTTGTGCAATTTTCATTGTCTGCGAACTTGACCCCGGATCTATATTCAGCTTTGATTGCCGAGATTATTTAATTGCACGATATCCGCAACATCACCCATCAGGAGTGGCAACCGCAAGGGGATTGCCCCTACAAATCACTAAACTATTAATTCTTGGGTCAGAAACCGGGTTTCTTGCCTCCGGTTCAACCTAAAAATCAAGAGTTTAAGTCAAGAAAGGCGCTTTTTTTCTCGTTCTCAGTCAGGGGATGGTAAGGGATTTATTTCTGGGTGTGAGCCGTCTTAACTCCAGCCTATTTCACAATACAAGATGCCTCCAAAACCACTACCATTTCATTCTGAAAAACAGCACAACTTGTCATTGCTGAAGCTAAGGCGGGAATTTTCCCTTGTTGTAAAAAAAGGCTCGCCTCTGGTGTAGAATCAAATTGATTTAGCCAGCCATCATCCTTTATATACTGAAGAGTCAAAGCATTGCGATCGAGCATCCAAAAATCCACTCCATATTGATTAATAAAATTTTGCAAGACAGCTCGGTCGGGAGTGTATTGAGCGCGAATTAAATCGTTAAGTCGCTGCATATATTTGCTGTAGTAGCCTTTCTGATACGGCACTGCATATTCCTTTGCCACCAGAACGGAACGCTGACTAAATGTTGGCAAATGGTCAGTCTCGGCCGCGATTGAAGCAATCAGGATATCTTTAGGTTGTTGCTCAAAAAAATTGTACAAATCCGGCATTTTACCTTCTATATACCCGACTGTGGGAAATTTTTTGACTAAGCAGGGATAAAGAACTACGGCGATAGCGATTGTCGCTGTCGTAATTAGTGCAACTAGATTTTTTACATCAAATGTTGTTGCGTTTTTTGAGACCCAATGACCGACTCCATCGATAATTAAAGTGAGGGCGATCGCAGTTATTAAAACAACAATGAATCGCAAGCTGTAGGCTGTATAACGACCCGGTTGATACAGTTTAAAAAGCGTAGCGTGAGCCGCCAAAAACATCGCCGAGGATGCTAAAAATAGCTGAAGCAAAAGCCAGATTTGGCGTTGAATCTGATTTGCTAAGGGAAAAGCCGATCGCAAAAACAGCAGTAGCGGAAATAACAATCCGACACAGTGAGTTACAGGCGTAAACAGCGACTTGGGAAACATCCCGCTGCCCCGCCCTGTCAACCAATAATCTTTGGGGTTGGGACGAAAAAAAGCATTTCTGCCGTCTGGTGCAAATTCGCCCATTTGCTTCGCTTCTGCTGCGGTATAAGTTGGGCCAAATTCAGAGTTATCTAAGGCATAGGGCAGCATTACTAAAAAGATTACTCCCAAACCTGTAGTGCAAAATAGGTAATTAGTTCGATCGCCCGACAAGCGCAAACTACCCTTTTCCCAGCATAGCAGCCGCAAAACTAAAATTCCGGCAGCAACCAAGGCGTAAGGAGGATAGAATAGTCCGATCAGGGCGATAGCCCCTAAACAAGGCAGCAACGAACTGCGCGACAAATAATATAACAAAGCAAGAAATATCGGATAGATAAAAGCTCTTGCCGTTGTGGAAGCCAAATCGTCGGTCATCCACATATGCTGATTTAGCAGCAAAGATGCAATAAATCCAGTCATCGGCACTGGCAGCATTTCTAGGCAAAGACCAAAACAGTAATAAGTGGAGATTAAGCCGAGAAATAACGGCAATATTTTGTGAAAAAATAGCGGGTGAATGCCAATTGTTGCGGCTAATTTGTAGAGCGTGCTGTATCCTGCGGGGGCTACAGATTGAAAATAATTAGCAATGAAATCGTTGGGGAATAATTCAGGATCGACAAACCGCATCATCCAGAAAACGTGCTGTCTCGCATCGTCTTGCACCATATACTCGGCGCTAAAGACTTGCTTGAGTCCTAAAATAGCATAAACTGTGGCAAATGTCAAGCTCAGAGTCAACCAAAATATTGTGTGCGATCCGGATGTGCGATCGACTGTAGCAGTTAGAAATTTGTGCAACCGAGCTATTAATACCATTTGAGATTTTAGATTTGAGATTTTAGAATTGGGAATGACTGATTTTGACAAGTAGGATTATATTATGCCAGGTCAATTACCCCTAATAAAAAGTGTTTGCCGTAAGGAATAAAGTCCTCACGACAAACCGCTTTATTTTCAACTTCGCCCTATTTTAGATTATTTTCCAGCCCGCACACCGGCAATTTTAAGGCGAATCCGATACAGACTTGTACTTCCCGTAATATAAAGCGTTTTGCGATCGCTTTCTCCCCAAGCCAAATTAGTCGCCGTCTCAGGCACAGAAATCTTGCCCAAAAGCTTGCCATCCGGCGAAAAAATCCACACTCCCCCCGGCCCGGTGCTGTAAACATTCCCCTCTACATCAACTTTTAAACCGTCGGGAACTCCGCCTTGACTGGTATCTTTTAACTCCGCAAAAAGCTGCTGGTTGGTAACAGTTCCGTCCGGTTTTACATCGAAAACGGCAATGTATCCCGCTTCCGAATTGTTGACATAAAGTTTTTGCTCGTCTGGTGAAAAAGCGATGCCGTTCGGCAGCACCAAATCCTTAACCAGCAGAGTTAATTTTCCGTCTGGTGCCAGTCGGTAAACACCGTAAAAGCCCAATTCTTCCTGCTCTTTACTAACACCGTAGGAGGGATCGGTAAAATAAATGCTGCCGTCGGATTTAACAACCAAATCGTTCGGACTGTTGAGCCGCTTGCCCTCGTATCTATCCGCCAATGTGATAACTTTGCCGTCCTTTTCAGTGCGGGATACGCGGCGATTTTCGTGTTCGGCAGTAAGTAAGCGGTTTTCTTTGTCTAAAGTATTCCCGTTGGCTTTTCCCGAAGGGCGGCGAAATACCTCAACTTGCTGATTTGAGGCGAATTTATAGATAATATTGGCGGGAATATCGCTGAACAGCAAAAATCCGTCTGGATGCCAAATCGGGCCTTCTATAAATTGGAAGTCGCCAGCTAGTTTTTCTACTTTTGCACTGTCATCGAGAATACTTTGCATGGTGTTTTTTTTCTCCCTGTTTTCCGTTTGGGCGGTCAACTTTGTTAAGTTACCCCTGACTTTTTGGCTGGGGTTGCTGACTGCTAAACTTAATACTATCAACAAGAAACTGATTGTAGCAATTTTGACTGTCATATTTGCTCATCAATGAATTACTTCCTTCTCACCATAAGATTACCTATCTCCTTCTTTACTTCTTCCTTTTTTCTTTCTGTGCGACAAGAGCGCTATCGCGCCGCTTCACTAACACGTCGAAAGCGGTTCGTCAACTCACGATTTTGATAAAAAAAAGATAATTCAGAGCGGTATTAAATTCGAGAGTACCGTATATAACAAAAAAAAGAAGCTCGAATAATCGAGCTTAATTATATTTAACTTAAAAGGTTTCACCTGTCAACTGTTAAGCAGGAAATGACACGAATATAAATGCAATACCGATCGCGATCGCCCCTATACCCATCACAACAGACCAGAAGCGGTGATAACTGTTAACCACCGTACCGCTATCACTTTCAAGCTGAATCAAATCCATCCAAGGTGCAACACCCCGGCGGAACCAACCCAAAGCGCTAACATCCATTCCAATCAAACTTTTAACCCGTTTCATGCCAAACAGAAAATTAGCAATTGGCCCAAAACCAGAAGCATACCGCAGATAAATCATTCCCGTTGTGTCTTGCAATTTCAAATCAGAACCGAAGGTATAACCCGCATCGCTGTATCAGTTTAAAGCCGGCTTTGGCGGCTCGCCCTGCCTTGCGTAAAGGGGCCTGAGATGACATAATACTCTCTGAAGGTTATTGACAAATGGCAATGCTCGTGGGATTTTGTCTATACTTCCCTGTTTTAACCTGTTAATGCGGATTTCTATAAGGGGTCTCAACAAAAATATAGAATTTCCTCTAGAATTGTTAAGACTGAAAACCGCCCCGAAATTTATTTCTGGGGATTCAATTCAAAACTCAAAACCAAAAACCAAAAACTCAAAACTATTTAAAATTTACTGCCATGTCTATTATTGAAATTGCCCAAAAAACGCGCGTATCTGCTAGAAAGTTGGCAGTTTTGTCCGCTGAGGCCAAAAATCAAGCTATTGAGGCGATTGCGAAAGCTTTAGAAGCTGCTGCGCCGGATATTGTGGCGGCGAATGCGGCTGACTGCATGGCGGCAAGCGCGGATGGAATTGCGAAACCGCTGTACGATCGCCTCAAGTTGGATGAGAGCAAGTTGAAAAGTGCGATCGCAGGCGTGCGCGACGTTGCGAAACTCCCAGATCCCGTAGGTGTCGTGCAAATTCACCGTGAATTGGATACAGGATTAATTCTGAAGCGCGTCACCTGTCCTTTGGGCGTTTTAGGCATTATTTTTGAAGCGCGCCCAGAGGCGTTAATTCAGATAGTATCCTTGGCAATAAAATCAGGAAACGGCGTCATTCTCAAAGGCGGCAAAGAAGCAGTCCGTTCCTGCGAAATATTGACAAAAGTGATACATCAAGCATTAGCAGAAACTGCGGTTAATCCAGAAGTCGTGCAGTTGCTCACCACGCGGGAAGAAACAATCGAACTGCTGAAAATGGATGAATATGTAGATTTGATTATTCCCAGAGGTTCTAACTCTTTCGTGCGCTTCGTGCAGGAAAATACCCGGATTCCCGTGTTAGGACACGCCGACGGAATTTGTCATTTGTACGCAGACAAAGCAGCGGATATTCAGAAAGCCGTAGAGATTTCTGTAGATGCAAAAACCCAGTATCCAGCCGCCTGCAATGCCATTGAAACTTTGTTAGTCCACAGTGCGATCGCCCCCAAATTCCTGCCCGCTGTTGCCGCAGCTTTGCAGCAGAAAAAAGTCGAACTTCGGGGAGACGAAAAAACTCGCGCCCTCCTCGAAAATATTGCCGAATCCAATGAAGCGGATTGGTCTACAGAATACAGCGATTTGATTTTGTCAATCAAAATAGTAGATTCTGTGGAAGAGGCAATTAACCATATCAATACATACGGTTCCAGACACACAGATGTCATTGTTACCGAAGACAGCGAAGCCGCCGAAACATTTTTAAATGGAGTCGATGCGGCCGGAGTTTATCACAATTGCTCGACTCGATTTGCCGACGGTTTCCGCTACGGCTTCGGTGCAGAAGTGGGGATTAGCACCCAGCAAATGCCACCTCGCGGCCCTGTCGGTTTAGAGGGGTTGATTACCTATAAGTATCGAGTTGTTGGAGATGGCCATGTTGCAGCTAGTTATGTAGGGAAGGATGCGAAGGAATTTACGCATCGAGATTTGTAAATCCTCGATAGCAGAGCAAACCAGACAATAAAAAAGCCTGTAGGGGCGGGTTTTACCAACAATATTTGATGTTCGCGAACAATTTATATAAACCCGCCCCTAGACAGCCGATAATCCAGATTAACCTGATGTTCGATCGAATGCCAAAAATGTAGATTTGGATTTGTCGTTGGGTGGGGGCGGGTTTATTATATTTTTGGTTTCTAACATAGATGGTTGGTAAAACCCGCCCCTACGATATCCTGTAGATACTGAATCTTAAGTAAAGTGTCCCTTCTCCTTCATCCATCCCAAAAAAAGCGATCGCCCTCCCATTCAAACAAACTTAGCTACAATAAGCTATACTGTGCTCGGCGACTCCCCAACTCGAACAATTTTCCGTTGTTTATGTCTAACTCCTCCCTCCTCGCCCCCGGTTCAACTCTCGAAAAACGCTACCGCATCCTCCGCGAATTAGGCCGCGGTGGCTTCGGGCGCACTTACCTCGCCGAAGATATCAACCGCTACAACGAATCTTGCGTACTCAAAGAGTTTTCTCCGGTGGTTCACAGCCCCAAAGCCGCCGAATTGTTCGATCGCGAAGCGAGTATGCTTTACCACCTCCAACACCCGCAAATTCCAAAATTTCGAGAACTCCTGCGAACGGATTTGGGCGGGAATCCATCTTTATTTTTAGTGCAAGATTATATCAAGGGTCAAACCTACGAAGAAATATTGATATCGCGCCAGCAGCAAGGTAAAAATTTTACCGAAGCCGAAGTTACTCAACTGCTATTTCAGCTTTTACCAGTTTTAGAATACATCCACTCAAAAAATTTAATTCACCGCGATATTTCCCCGGATAATATTATTCAGCATGATGCTGACAAACTACCCTTTTTAATTGATTTCGGTTCTGTCAAACAAATCGCAGCAAATGCCGTAGTTCAGTTTAACGGACAATCGGATACGGCGATCGGCAAACAGGGTTATTCGCCGGCCGAACAAATGCGGCTGGGTAAAGTTTCTGCAGCTAGCGATTTGTATGCTTTAGCCGTCACGGCTTTGGTACTGTTAAGCGGCAAAAAGCCTCAAAAATTGTACGATATCAATAATAAAACTTGGGATTGGCGATCGCACGTCAGTGTCAGCTCAAATTTAGCCAGCGTATTGGATCGGATGTTAGCAGAACAACCGGGCGATCGCTACCAATCTGCAAAAGCAGTCCGCGAAGCACTCAAAGATCCAAAACTCTCTCACATTGGCAGTATAATTTCCCAAATGGTGACAATGAACTTTGTCGGCCGCCCCTTCAAAAACACCACTAAAACTGCTACCAGCAATCATACTCCTGTTCACCAAAATCCTCAAGTTGTTAACCACAACAGCACATTCAAGTTAATTCCTTGGAAAACCCTAGGGAGTTTAACTGTCGTTTTGGTGCCAGGACTTTTAGCTTTTAGTGTAGTCAAATCTGGTTTCACGTTGCCCAAGTTGCCGGAGTTACCTAAATTTTCTTCGCGCCAGCAACCTCCCGATACATCATTAGAGGAAGCCGAAATAATTCGTCAAGAAAAGATTGGTAAACGACGCAAAAATCTCAACATTGCTCAAGATATATTCTATCAAAAAGTGGATGAATTATATTACAATAAATATCCAGAATTACAAGGGCGCAGCTTGACAGAAAAGCCAGAAGATGCTGAAATTAGGCGGAAATGGTATGAAGTTGCTGAGGATTTACTGGACAAGTTGGAAAAAGGAGGACGGTTGTGAAATTTAAGATAAAATAAGACTGATTTAACCGCAGAGGGCGCAGAGGGCGCAGAGGGAAGTGGACAAGGGAGCACAAAAAGAGAGGGAAGAGAAAGATAACTTTATCTGGTTTAATACAAATTGGTATAGACAACGCACTTTTAGTTTATTGCAAAATGGATTCTATTCAACTTACAGGAATTCGCTGTTACGGATATACGGGCTATCTGCCGGAAGAGCAAGTTTTGGGGCAGTGGTTTGAAGTGGATGTCACTCTCTGGCTGGATTTATCGCAAGCTGGAAAAAGTGATGATATTCAACATACTCTTGATTACCGCAGCGCAATTACTCTGATTCAAAAGCTAGTCAAAGAGTCGAAATTTTTATTAATCGAACGCCTAGCAGATACTATTGTTCAAGCGCTTTTAGAACTACCGTTAGTCGAAAAAGTTAAACTACAACTCTCGAAACCTGCTGCCCCCATCCCTGATTTCGGGGGGAGAATTACTCTAGAAATTACTAGAAGTCATTAGTCATTAGTTCTTAGTCCTTAGTCCTTAGTCATCAGTCTTTAATCTGCATTAGTTTGTCGCTAATGACTGATGACTAATGACTGATGACTATTGATGAATTACCACTTCAGCAAGTTAAATTCTTCCATGTCTACGGTATTGCGGTTGCGATAAATCGCCAAAACAATTGCCAAACCTACGGCCGCCTCAGCGGCCGCTACCGTAACTACAAACACGGTAAATACTTGGCCCTTAACTTGTACAGGGTCGAGATAATTGGAGAAACCCATCAAATTGAGATTGACAGCATTCAGCATCAACTCGATCGACATCAACACGCGCACTGCATTTCTGCTGGTAATCAAACCGTAAATACCAATACAGAAAAGAGCGGCGGCTAATAACAGGAAATACTGGAGTTGCAGTTGCATAAATTTTGCGATTTTGTCTCAATCTAAAGTTACTACAAAACTAACACTATGGTGCGCTAAGCGCACCATAATATTACTTAGATTCTGGCGAAGACACATCTCCGGCAGAAACTAATTCGCGAGGTCTTTCCGGCAAACTTAAAGCAGGTGTTTCGGATAGCTTCTTTGACAGTTCATCCGGGAAGAAATCGCGGCGCGCCAACACAATTGCTCCCACCATTGCCATCAACAAAAACACTGATGCTAACTCGAAAGGCAGCAAAAAGTCGGTGAAAAAATGTTTGGCGATAGTGACGATCGAACTTTCGGCCGGTGCTCCTGTCGTTGCGACAATAGCCCAAGGAGTAGACACCACCATCGTACCCAAAAGCGCAAACAAGCCTACGCAAACTACTGCTGTTGCTACTTGACGCACCCAAGCGTTGGGAATTGTGCGGAAATCTTCGCGCTTGTTCACCAACATGATGGCAAACAAAATCAAGACGTTAACAGCGCCAACATAAATCAACACCTGTGCTGCTGCTACAAAGTCGGCATTCAGCAACAGGTACAAGCCGGCAATGCTGGTAAATACGCCGCACAGCAAAAATGCTGAGTAAACGATATTTGAGAACAGCACTACTCCTAGTGCTCCTGCAATCATCATTACCGACAGTATGCCAAATGAAACAATTTGAACCCCTTCAGCTAGATTCACAATTTTTTATCCTCAATTATTAGTTTTGTATTGTTCGTTTTTACTCATTAGTTAGCAGTCATTAATAATTGGTTATTTCACTAATGACTGATGACTGCTGACTAATGACTAATTACTTACTTTTCGATAATTTCCTCTGGACGCAGACCGGCGCGGCGATCGGTGTAGGAAACTTCATGGGGGTCGATCGCACCTTTGGGCAAATAAGCGAATTCCCGCATCGGTGTCACCATCGGGTCATCTGTAACCTTGTAGGGCAAACGTCCGAGGGCTACGTTGTCAAAATTCAGTTCGTGACGTTCGTAGGTGGCTAACTCGTATTCTTCTGTCATGGACAAACAATTAGTCGGACAATATTCTACGCAGTTGCCGCAGAAGATACAAACACCGAAATCTATACTGTAGTGCTTGAGTTGTTTCTTCTTAGTTTCTTTGTTAAATTCCCAATCCACCACAGGCAAATTGATCGGACATACCCGAACGCAAACTTCACAGGAGATGCACTTGTCAAATTCAAAGTGAATCCGACCCCGGAAACGTTCCGAAGGAATTAGTTTCTCGTAAGGATACTGCACCGTAATCGGCCGGCGTCTCATGTGGTCAAAAGTAACAGATAGCCCTTGACCGATATACTTAGCAGCTTGAAGAGTCTCTTTGGCGTATTCGCCTACTTGATTGAGGAATTTTAGCATGGTGTTCTCTCTCTGTACTTGAGTTTTTGGTAATTGATAATTAATAATAGGTAATTGGTTAACAGCTATTTTGGTTTAGCTGTTGCCCTTTACCTATTATTAATTAACCGCCAAAAGCAAAGGGAAAGGCAAGTTTCAAAGCTGCGGTCAATAGCAAATTAACTAGAGAAACAGGAAGTAAAAACTTCCATCCCAAATCTAGCAATTGGTCGATCCGAACTCGCGGCAGAGTCCAGCGGAGCAGAACTGCCAGAAACAGGAAAAAGTAGGCTTTCAACATGGTCATCGTAATGCCCAGCAAGCCAGTAATTACCTGCAACCAAGGGGTCGTTTCGCTCAATCCCAGGGCATTTGTCAACACTTCGACAGGAATCGGGGATTCCCAGCCGCCGAGGTACAAAACTGCTACTAGCAAGCAAGAAAGGACGAGGTTAACGTAGGAAGCGATATAGTACAAAGCAAATTTCATGCCTGTGTACTCAGTCTGATATCCTGCTACCAATTCTTCTTCTGCTTCCGGGAGGTCAAAGGGCAAGCGTTCGCATTCTGCTAGTGCTGCAATCCAGAAAATCAGGAAACCTGCGGGTTGCCGCCAGATATTCCAGCCGACAATGCCGTAGCCGGCTTGCTGGTGTACGATGTCGATCGTACTGAGGCTATTGGACATCATCACGACTGCCAATACTGCCAAAGCTAGGGGAATTTCGTAGCTGAGGGATTGAGCCGCGGCTCTGAGTCCGCCGAGGAGGGCGTATTTGTTGTTGGAAGCATAGCCGGACATCAGCAAGCCGATCGGCTGAATGCTAGACAGGGCAATCCACAGAAATATCGCTGTCCCCATATCGGCGATCAGCATATGCTCTCCGAAGGGGACGATTAAGTAGGAGAGAAAAACTGGAATCACCACAATTACCGGGCCTAGGGTAAATAGCAGCGCGTCAGCTTTTGCAGGTACGATGTCTTCTTTGAATACCAACTTCAGACCGTCAGCAACGGGTGCTAGCACTCCCAGAGGGCCGATAAATTCCGGGCCTACCCGCTGTTGAGCGGCGGCGGAAATTTTCCGTTCCAGCCAGACGCTAGTGAGTACCCCGAAAACGGCAGCGACAATCATCAGCAACATCGGCAGCGGTAGCCACAGCACGTGGGCGATGTCCGCCGGTAAGCCCAAATTCATGAGGGCTTCTACGAAACTTCCTTGTAAGTCAATTCCTGGGTTCATTTGTCCAGCTTTTGAGCGGTCAGCATATAATTTTTCACCCGTCCTTCGTAGGAGTAGGCTTAGAAATCGGGGTCTTTGTAAAGATTTTTAATGCTTTACCGCCTAATAGTATATCGCCCGACAGGCTCCAAGAACGCACAGACAAGGTGAAGTTCTAATTATATGAGCCTGCAGCGTAGCTAATGGGTGGGTAACTTATGGTTGAGGGTTGGCTGTTGACTGTTGACGGTTGACTGTTGGCTGTTGAGTGTTGAGTGCCCGATCGATTTTGAGTAAGAAATCAATCTGGATTTATGCACTCTCGTGTATCAAACCTCGATCCCCCGGACTTCCTTTAATTAATTATGGGGATGCGAGGCAGGGCTGTTTCATTCTCGCTCCGGGGCAAACCCCCCGTGGTTGCCCCGATGCCTGAAACGCCCATTCGATCGTCGGTGGGGGGTAGGCACGGGGGCTATCCCTACAAAACCATGATTTTCCTGAGAATGAAACAGCCCTGGGATGCGAGGGGGATCTAGACTCAGCTATAAGCCAGATATAGGCCAAACAAAAGGGCCCAGAGTTAACTCTGGGCCCTTTTGATGCTTTAAAGTGCCTTTCAAATGGTTTAAACCATTGATTTTACGTCACTTCTTTTATGGAACTGGGCAGAATCGAACTGCCGTCCAAAGCGGGTATTTACCTTCCGATCGTTCACAGGTTTATCCCCTCTAATCCTCGGGGCGGGAACCATCTTTATCCCAAATGGGGGGATTTTCTAGTGATTGCTTTCCTAGCTAGCCGACTAGAAACGTTTAGCTAGGGCATCCGTTGGGGGTTGTTATGCTACCGTTAACGGAGTGAGGTGGCATACACTCTAAACCAAGCTCAAGAAGTTTTTAGGCTACAGCTACGGCTTTGCGAGCGAAAGGAACGATGTTGTTCGCATTTACTATTTTTTTTGAGCCGATATTAACGAGAGTAGACTCCCTCTCGACCTGCATCACGGAGCAGCTTTCGCCACCCTGTCGAAACCATTACAGCCCCTCGTGTGTTCTTTTATGATAGACAATATTTCGTGTGGCGTCAAGTCAAGGGATTTTAGATTTTGGATTTTCGATTTTGGATTTTCGATTTTGGCACAAAGCTGAGTCGGGAATATTTACATCGTGCACCCTTTTCTTGAAAAGGCTTTCCGGCCTGTTCCACAAGAGTTGAGTTTTCCTGTGGGGTGGGCCGAAGAGCCCGCCCACGTTTATTGACAAGGGTGCAAAATGTCAGCCCGGCCAAGTTTAATGCAAATTTTCTTCCCAGACGCCGATGTAAATCCGATCGCGCTCATTGCGTTCGATCATCCCTTCGAGAGAACCCTTCCTAAACGTAAAGCGATTACTCCGGCGCTGCTGCACGTCGCCGAGTCCTTGCAAAATCTCCCGGCTGGCGCCGCCCACCATCCCGTTTAAGGCGGTTCGCACTACCAAAGCGTCCACCGACTGGGCAAAAGAACCCTCTGTTTGTACTAGCTCGCCCGAATCGCGATCGTAAATGTAGCCGAGAGTAATCCGATTGGGCAATATTTCGTAAAGTGCCGTGCGAGTATTCGGCCAATAGCCCCGCGCTTGAGAGTCAGTCGGTTCTCCCAATTCGGATAAAATCTGACTTTCCGGCGTACCAACCGCATACCCAGGGATTGTGGGAGTCTTCTGATAACTGGTTCCCGGTTGTTCGCTGGGTGCGGGCGATCGATCTGGCGGCAACTCTTTGTCAACAAGTTTTTCCGTTGGTGTGGGTTCGACAGCCTCCGGAGAAGGCGCTGGTGTTGGCGCTGGGGCTGGTGTTGGAGTTTCAGCAGCAGGCGTTGGAGTTTCAGCAGCCGGCGCTGGAGTTTCAGCAGCAGGCGCTGGAGTTTCAGCAGCCGGGGGCGGAGTTTCTCTGGGAGTCGGGGCTGGCGTTGGTGTGGGCGCGGGAATTGGTGCGGGGCTCGATCGCGCCTCTGGATCTGCTGGGGCCGAAGTGCGATCGTCCTGGGCTACGGGTGCGGGTTCCGAAGACGGCCGGCTGAGGAAAACCCTAGCAATCCCGACCAAACCTGCCACAATAAGTGCGATCGCCACGAACCCCAAAATCCACCAAACCTTGCCGTTTCCTCCCCCAGAAGACACCACAGCAGGCGCTGTTCTGGAACCCGCAGGCGACTGAGGCCCGTGTCCCGGAATCACCGCCACCGTCGGCCCGGTGCTGGGCGACGCTGCACCAAGAGGCTGCCCCTGCAGCAGCGACAGCCACTCATCCACGCTAGCAGGGCGATTTTGAGCTTCTACCGTCATCCCCCGCATCACCGCAGAACTGACAGCCGCACTTAGCTGAGGCTGCAAGTCGCGGGGCGAAGGCATCGGCTGGCTGGTGCGTAAAATTGCAGCCACTGGCACCTGTGCTGTCAGTAAAGTGTAAAGCGTCGCCGCCATACCGTAAACATCTGTGGCGGGCGTATATTTTCCTTGGGCGAAATACTGTTCTGGGGGCGCGTAGCCGTCGGACACCATATTAGTGTGACTTTGGGTTGCACCCGGAGTAAACTCGCGGGCAATGCCAAAATCAATCAGCACGACTTCCTGAGTACCTTGGCGCAAAAGAATGTTTTGCGGCTTGACATCTCGGTGCAGCAAACCCTTTTGATGAACAACTTTTAAAGCAGAGCCAATTTGAGTGATGTAGAGAATTGCAAGATTTTCTGGCAGCGGATTATTTGAACCGACTACATCGCCCAAATTCTGACCGGCTATGTAGTCCATCACCATGTAAGGCTGGCCGTCTTCCACAAAGAAATCGCTGACGCGGACAATATTCGGATGAACGCAGGAAGCCAACCGCCTCGCTTCGTCTTGAAACTTGCGATCGAACTCAGCAAAATTGGGTTGCTGCCGCAGAGATTCGTTGAGGGTTTTAATGACTACAGGCTGTCCTAAATAGCGGTGATTTGCCCTGAAAGTTATTCCAAAGCCGCCGCGGCCCAATTCTTGTTCTAGGGTGTACTTTCCACCCTGTAAAGTTTTGCCGATTAGCGCATCCATAGGTTCAGGCGATCGCGTACCAGATAATATCGCTGATTATGGCACGTATGGTGGGCTAAGTTACCAGTCTAAAGGGCGATCGCAATCCTCGATCGGCGTTGCCAGTCCTTCCCGAATCGATTCCCGCATCCCCGCCACTGAGAGAAGATACAGTGTTTCCTCAACAGAGGCGGAGTCAGATTCAGATAATAATACTGTATTGCTAGTTTGTCCTGCGATCGCGATCGGTTGAAGTGACTGACTCATGGGAGCGATCGACTGCTGCAACTGCTGTTGAGTTTCATTGATTGCGATCGTAATTTTCCACTTGTTTAAATACACTTTTCTAATTGATATTGGCTGGCTGTAGACACTGCTACAACTGCCCCAGAAACTTGTCGTACTCTGCGTGTGAACCAACCCAAAATCAGATTACAGTGTCTCCATCCAACTGACCAACTGCTCGATAGTTTTTGCTAATTCGGGCTGAGTAGATTGGTAAGTCAGGATGCACCTTCTTGAAACGCAGGCTTGGATGACTTGGGTCTTCCTTGAACTGGCGATACGCCCCGCGTGTCTGCTGTTGAACTTGTTCGGGTAAATCAGCAAATAATCTACGGAACTCGGTTGTAGTGCTTGACTTCACAATGTTTCTGGATCGAGTTCTTGGGTTTTGCCTGCACGATACTCAGCCATTGCGGCCGCTGCGAGTTTAGCAAGAGCATCTGGGGAACGGGAGAATGCTTGATCCCAGCGCCTATCGTCTTCAAGTTCTTCCAGAATCATTGAAGCGAGAGCATCTTGCTCGCTGGCAGACAATGTTTTCAACTTGGCGATCGCACGTTCGAGTAACTCAGTCATGGCTACCACACTTTTACAATGAAAATGGCATCCTATCCATTATCCCTTGTTTCAGGCAAGTTGAGGATAGGTCGAACAAATGGTAGGCTAATTATCATCATTATTAATAACTACGGGAAACCCACTTGTATGTTTTCTACTAGGTTTTTCATGCACTTAAATACATCTCTATATCTCGCAAATGCAGGAATTCCACTATTCACTCAGAGTGTTTTCTATCAAATTATTTTGCTCATCCCAATTATCGCGATAGAAGCTTATGTTCACCAAAAACTACTCAATATCAGTATCCTAAAAGCAATTTTTATTGCTTTTATAACAAATATCATATCGACGATTGGGGGAGGTTTTATTATCCTATGTATTGGGGCGTTTATTGGACATATCGTCTTCCAAACAACCGTGCCTGTACAGCCTGGTTCTTTTCCATTTCTGCCGTTGGAAATTATGATTACACTGATTCCTATGTTTTTCTTTTCCGTTTACCTAGAATTATTAATAGGGAGTTGGGGACTAAAAATAATTGAAAAAAGCCACGTTAATAAATCATTTTTAATGGCTAATTTATTCACTTACTTAATGCTTGAGATATTAGCTTTTACCCAACTTGTCAAGGGATACATTGAAGGGCGTGGCTAACCAAAACGTTCTCTATCGTCGGATCGCGGATCGACATCTTGAGCCACCATCATTGCATTGATGTGGGTAAAGATGCGATCTAATTCCCCAATGGCGTCGAGTTCCGCTACCTCTTCTGCCATTAGTTGATCTGCCTTTTTCTTCTCTAACAATTGTTCCATGCGCTGTTGGAGCGATTCACTAAATTTGAACAACTTCCACCCATCGACTTTTTCAATGCAAATTTCATGGATTAACGAGGAGGGTTTGTTGAGAATTGAAACCATTGTAGGCTCCGAGCTTCGGGTTTTAGGTAGTGAGTAGATTATAGCTTTTATTCAATCTGGCAGATTTAATGCTCCAACCGAGAACCTTCAAATTACCGCCAAAACCAGTGACTTAAACAGCCAAACGGCGTTACAGTTCAAGTCGGATGATATTCATCCCTGCTTATTTGCCATCGCCATATCTTGCCTTCTTCAGGATCGTCCACCTCTGCAATGAACTTCATTCCCACTTTTTGCAACACGCTATTGGAGGCATTTTTTTCAGCTAAAGTGTGAGCGATGACTGCTTTCACCTCCTCGTGAGCGAAAGCATAATCGATCATTCCCTGTGCCACCTCAGTTGCAAATCCGCGATTCCAATATTCGGAAGCAATTTCATAACCTATCTCTATAGTCCCCGACTCATCAGGTGAGCCTTTGAAACCTCCATTGCCGACAAGCACTTGATTTTTTGGATGAATAAAGAAGTAGTTGTGCCAGTCAGTTGGAGGCGGATTGGATTCGCAAGATTCGTCAGCCGGGAGGGAAAATGCTTCCGGGAAATGAGGCCAGCTATTAGGCACTATGACATTTAAAATTGCTGCAAGCTCGCTTTTACTTCGTAAGAAAGCTTCTATGTGAATCCTTTCGACGGCAAGTAGTTGAAGATTCTTAGTTGTAATCATTTTTGTACCTTGTTTAACAAGTATGAGATCACACTATAGGCACTATCGAAACGCTTGTCTCGGAACCCTGGCGAGTTGGTAAGCGCCCCGACTTTCCAACAATTGATATTGACTTGGCTGCAATCCTAATTCCACAAATTTCTCTGGATATCCCAGCAACAAAATAGAGGGAGAATTGGCGTTTTTAGATTGCTTAATGTAGTCGATCGCCCTTCTGACAGCTCGGTAGTAAGTCACCGGCCCTTGGGTATAAAAAACCAGACTGGGTTTCCAGAAACCAACCATAATAAACTCTTCCCCTGGCAGTTTTTGTTGAACCGCAACCTGCGCTAACTGTCTCAGAGGTAGCTGGCGGTTGATATCGACCAAATTGTAGGCGGGAGTAAGACCAAAGATGATAAATGCTACTAACCCGATGAAGTTAGCAACCAAAATCCAGCGCTGTTGCCGCTTCCCGAGTAAAAGTGCGATCGCCACTGCTGTAATTATCCAAATCGTACCGCCGACAATCAGCAATCCCGACTGCTGAATTGCTTGGGGAAAATTGGGCATTGCCGGGTCGTCTCCGAGCCAGTTGTAGCAGTAGAAAGTTGCTCCGGCTATAATTAATAAAAATACGACATTGAAAATGTATGTAGCTAACAGCCCTCGCGGTAAAGAATTAGGTTTTTTTTCTAACTTTATCCGCCGGTTTTCAGGTTCGTTGCCTGCAATAATATCGCTCCACAGCAGCGTTACCAAAATCGCAGCGGCGGGGATTAAAGGCAATACATAACTGGGCAATTTGGTCACGGCGATCGTGAAAAAGCCAAAAATGCAGCCGAACCAAAATAGGGCAAATAAACTCAACTGAGCCGATCGCGGTTGACGACGCCAGTAACTGCGCTGCCAAAAACGGGTGCGGGCGATCGCCACCGGCAAATAAATCGACCAAGGTGCAAAACCAACTAGCACTACAAAAAAGTAAAAATACCAAGGCGCCGAGTGCTTGTTGACGACTCCAGTAAAACGCTGGAAATTGTGATAGCCAAAAAAGCTGTCAATATAAGTTTGACCGTTGGCTAAAATAACGAAAATGTACCACGGCAGGGCGATCGCCAGAATAATCAAGATTCCAGACACCGGACGCATTTCGCGCCAAAGTTGCCGAAATTTTCCCAAATAAAGCCCGAAGCAGCCAACAATCAGCGCTGGCAAGACAATTCCCACAGGCCCCTTAGCCAGAATTGCTAAGGCAATTAGTACGTAAAAAGTCAGATACCACTTATTGGGAAATCGGGAAGCGGAAACAGTGGAAAATTCGGCTTGTTCTCTCTGTTCTTCTAGAGTGTAACCGAGAAAAAATGCGAATAGTGCCGAACACATACAGGCGACTAATAGCATATCTGAAACGCCAGTCCGTCCCCAGGCAATAGTTTGGGGATTTAAAGCTATTAGGGCCGCACCAATCCAAGGAGTAGAAAAAAAGAGGGGAAGACGGGGAGAGGGGGAGAGTGGGGGAGTGGGAGAGTGGGAGATCGAGGGAGGAAAGACAGTTACATTCATCCGTGTATCCGTGTCCGAATCCGTGTCGTACCCTTCTTCCTTCTTCCTTCTTCCTTCTTCCTTCGATTTCGATAGGGTATAAAATCCGAGGCAAGTCAGACCGATCGCGCACAAAGCCGAGGGAAGACGCACGGCCCATTCGTTAACGCCCAGAGTGCGGTAAGCCACCGCCATCAGCCAGTAAATCAACGGCGGCTTGTCAAACCTGGTTTCGCCGTTGAAATAAGGAGTGATCCAATCCCCTGTCACCGTCATTTGACGCGCGGCTTCGGCAAATAACGGTTCGGTTTCGTCAACTAAACCGATGTTGCCGAGATTCCACAAGAAACCTACCCAGGCGATCGCGCACAGCCATAAAATCGATAGCAGCAAAGGTGCGATCCTCTTCGTTGGCGTAGCCCCCGTAGGGGCGGGCTTTCCTTCGGATCGCTTCGCTAACGCTAACGGACGCTTCCTAAACTCTGACAAACTTTTAATAAATTCCTTCACGCAAACTTCCTGCGATTTTAGATTTAAAATTTTCGCTCGCATAGAGAGTCTACCGAAAGATTCGCATTCTAGAAACTCCCAATTCGATCGAATCTGGTTAAACAGAGATGTTACACCATTCTCAACAAGGCTTTTATGAACAGGCAAGATGCCTGTTCCACAATAAAATTCACTCTTTGTGGAACAGGCATCTTGCCTGTTCTTGAGAATGGTGCAAGATATCAGTTAAACAGAGATGTTGCACCATTCTCCACAAGGCTTTCATGGGCGGGCAGGATGCCCACCCCACAAGAAAATTCACTCTTTGTGGAACAGGCATCTTGCCTGTTCTTGAGAATGGTGCGGCTATGTGAGTTTAACCTCACATAGCGGCATCGTTCTCAATAAAACCGTATCAACCGGGTTTCTTGACCACAATCTCGGCACCTGCAGCTAAGCGTTCACGGCTGCAAAATTAATTGCCATTCTCCGGCTGTGCTGTTCCAAGCGGGCGAGGGTGTCTCCCCGGCGACGTAAGGCCCCCAGTAGTGGCGAGAACCATCCTGAGCAAAAACCACTAAAATGTCTCCCCGTTTGACTTGTAACTTGCCCTCCGGCAGCGATAGCATCAGTCCCTTGTCGCCACCTTCTCCGGGCGCAAAATCCCAGTGCGCGGGTTTGCCGTAGGATTCCTTGGCTTGCCGTTTCGACAGGAGGGCCACTCGCACTGGGTGTTCGCTGCGGTTGCTGACGCGCAGACTGCCGGCGGCTTTAGCATCTACAGGGATTGAGGAAAGCAATTCCTCCTCTGCATCTGGGGGGGTTGGTGTGGAGTCGGGTTTGGGCTCGCTGGCGGTGTCTGCAGAAGCTGTCGCGACTGGGGAAACCGGGGGTATTGGGGGGAGTGCGGTGGCTTGTGAGGGCCAATCGCTCGACTGATTTGAACCGTTGGAGATAGTGATTTCAAAACGTCCTAGAAACATTCCTGTGATTAGGACGATCGACACTCCAATTACGATCTGGTAAATTTTAAGATTCATAAATTTTAGGCTTAAAGGATAGACTGCACCCGCAATGAGTCTTAACTATTTTTAATGTAAAACCAGGGGTTGCTGTGCCACAAGATACAGTTACACTTAATTACTTGACCGTTCTCGGCGATAAGTCGCCGATCGCTCAATACCATCTTAGATGTTAAATTTGAGATTTTAGATGGCGACATACTGACCCCGGTAAGGATTTGGAGTTGGTCGGGAGCGGCATTTTTTGACTCATCGGTATAACTTTTAATACCAGTTTAAAAAAAGAATGCAACTATAGGCCCGTACCCCAAACCCCCATAGTCATCAGTCATTCCCACTCTCAAATCTCAAATCTCAAATCTCAAATGGTATAACTTTTATGCAGAATACCCGAATTAACAGATTGATTGATGTTCTGGGCGATCGCTTCCGAGGCTGGCTGAGCAATCCTTGGCGGCGGATTTCGCTCCTGCTAATTAGTCTGCTATTCGGCACTTTTTTGGGAACAGCTATTTCGACGATCGCCGGACAATCTGCTGATTGGGATATTATCGCCGCCGGGCTGTTGGTGTTGTTGACGGAGTTCGTTAGCTGGCTGGTTTACGGCGGCCCGCGGCCTGTAGCCCGTTCTTTTTGGGTGGATATGCTCAATGCTCTGAAAATTGGCGTGACTTACAATTTATTTGTGGAGGCTTTCAAACTAGGCTCTTAAAAATTTTTTGAATCGGCGCGGGTTTAAGATGAAATATTTGTCAGTTGCGGATAATATTTGTACAAAACCCGCCCCCGCATAGAGAGTTTTTAGGATATGGATCGATCGACTGTAACCCCTGTTGAAATTTTACATCGGTGGCAAGCCGGCGATCGCCCAAAAGCTCCCGACTTCGAGCACCTGGCTTTTTGGGAACTTGCGGATGATTTACGAGCGCGCGCTTTTGGCATTACTCCCGACAATGTAGCCGATGTTGTCCGCTGCAAAACCGATTTATTCTTTTCTCTTCTTGACGAACTGCATACTTTCCCGCTAAAGTCAACTGTTTTCCTCGAAACTTTGTGGAATCTGTGGCTGCCGCTGGCAATGCAATTATCGACTGCCAAACAAAGTTTAAACCGTCCTTTAATTCAAGGAATTTTAGGAGTGCAAGGAACGGGAAAAACTACTTTATGCCAAGTTTTGAGGCTGATTCTGGGAAAATTGGGATATTCTACTGTCAGCCTTTCTTTAGACGATCTTTACAAGACTTATGCCGATCGCCAACAACTCCAAAAAGCTGACCCGCGTTTAATTTGGCGCGGCCCTCCCGGCACTCACGATATTGACTTGGGAATCGCAGTTTTAGACAAGTTGCGCGGTTCTCAAACTCACAATTTAGCAGCAGTTGACAATCCCAGAGCTGATGCCCTCAAACCGGATATAATTAAAAATATAGAAATTCCCAGGTTTGACAAATCAGCCTATGGAGGTGCAGGAGATAGAAGTCAACCCGAAATTATTTCCGGTGCGGATATTGTACTTTTTGAAGGTTGGTTTGTCGGTGTGAATCCGGTGGTTGATGCCAAATTAAGCGAGTTTTTGGCTGCTGCACCGTTTCCGATTTCCACAGAGGGCGACTGTCAGTTTGCGCGCGATATGAATGCGAAGCTGCACGACTATCTGCCGCTGTGGAACCGATTAGATCGGTTGATGGTTTTGTATCCCCAAGATTATCGCATTTCTCAAGTGTGGCGCAATCAGGCGGAACGGGAAATGATGGCGGCGGGGAAGTCGGGAATGTCAGAAGCTGAGATTAATCGGTTTGTTGAATATTTCTGGAAAGCGCTGCATCCTGAGTTATTTATTAAGTCGATGCTGGAGGGCGAGCGCGTGGATTTAGTAATTGAAGTTTTGGGCGATCGCACTGTCGGCAAAATTTGTCGGGCGATCGACTTAAAATTAAGCGATTAGGGAAACTAAAAATTAAAGATTTAAGGACACAACATTGTTGTGTCCCTACTGTATTGCAGCTTATCGTGCACTCACTTGACCATTCAGGACTTATGCAAAACGTGATTTGACGCGGGAATTATAGGGGTAAGGCGGGGCATCAGCACCCTACAATACAGAGGTTTTGCATCGAGAATGGAGAATTTCTAAATTAACTGCCGGGAGTACCAAGATCGATCGCTTTCTGCATCAAATCGTCGGTAACTTCGCCCGGTGTACCTGCAGGCGTAATGTCATGAGCCATCGAACGAAAATCAGCGGGATTGCCGCTTGTATCTGCAGGCTTTGCAATATTATCTGTAGGGGCGGGAATAGGAAATTTAGGTGCAGTTGCAGCGGCTGCGGCTGCGGCGCCGGCACTCGTGCGATCGATGTCACTAACGCTGAATTCTTTTGAAGCTTCGTAATCTGCTGATACATCAACGGTCGGCAACTTTTGTTCTCCAGCTTCCGCGCTTTCAGTGATCTGCTGAGCGTCAAAGTTTTCAATGTTATTGACTTCTGTATTGATTTCAGACATAGCCGACTCCTTGCTAGTTTTATTTAACAATTCACTGTATCAATTATTACTTTACTCCCCGGCTTTTTCATCTACCCGCAGATGTATCGTTGGCTTCTATCTTAAGGATGATTTATCCTAGGTTAGTGCCTTAACATTACATCACTTTCCGAAAAGAATGCAGCTTTAGGCAAGCTCCCAACCCATACATACTAAGCCATTCCCCATTGTTTAATCTAAAATCTAAAATCTAAAAACTAAAATCGTATTACCTCTAGGGGATGGTGACTTGTACTTACAAATCTTGATATTTGTATATTCTGGAAGCATTTTTAAGGAATTTTGTTTATGAACTCACCCGCCGCCACCAATCCTCACTCTCTATCCAACGACACTAAAAACATCGTTCAGACAATCAACGGGTTGGGTACAGATGAAAAGCTGGCGCTGCTCTACTTTGTTTATGAAAAAATGGGAGATTCAGTTACACCAGCCGCTCCCGCCGCTGCCGACCCACAATTAGCTCCCATGCTGCTCGATGATTTTTACAAGCTTTCCCATGACCAACAACTGAATATAATGCGCGGTATTGTCAACCGCGACGACACGCCCTATTCCCACGCTTACGGAGCTTTAACTGCTAACAATCAGTTGGTGGTTTGGTATGCTTGGGCTATTGGTATGGGGGAAACAATTGTCGATATTCCCGAAGGATATGAGGCAACTGAGGCTGTCAATGGCGTGTTAGGTCAAATTGAAGGTCTTGAGTTTGAACAGCAAATTACAGTGCTGCGCGACGTAGCTAATAATATGGGCTACACCGATGTTAAACCAATTGCTACTCAGGCGGAAGTAGGGAAAACTTCTAGTCTTTAAGACATAAAAGTCTGCTGTTGCAACCTATCCTACAGAAACTCTCCTCCTAGCAGAGAGGGACTCAAGAATAAAGGAATTACCCAAAACCTCTATATGTAGGGTGCGCCGAGGTGCACCCTACCGCCCTAATGAGTAGGTAAAACCTTTTTTTGCTCTTAGTCATATTTATTTTTTCGTGTCTTAGAGAGGGACGAAACTTTTTTTGTGAGCAGTTAAAATCGGCTCTTCTGAGAAATATTAAAAGGTCTTCAGTCAGCAAGTGAGTTTTTTAGGGTAAACTTTTCGCGGGAATTCCATCCGAAATATCGAACCTTTTTTGGGTTGACTTTCGACAGTAATTGTACCGTCGATCATCTTGACTAAAGAAGCACAAATAGCTAGTCCTAAACCAGTGCCGGGATATTGGCGAGTTGTACTTTGGTCGCCTTGGTGGAACTTGTCGAAAATGTGGGGAAGATCCTTTTCACAGATGCCGATTCCTGTATCCCGAACGGTGATAATTAGCCGATCGCAATTTAATTCCCGCACCTCAATGTAAATGCTGCCCTCATGCGTGAATTTAACCGCGTTGGAAACGAGATTCACCAAAATTTGCCGCAGGCGCAACTTGTCATTAACTATCAACTGATCCTGCAAGCACACGCTGACGGACATGGCCACATTCTTATCGGTGGCTTGATTTCCGAATTCCAAGGCCACATCCATTACTAAATGCGCTAAATGAAATTTTTCAATTTTTAATTCTGTGCGGCCACTCTCGATTTTGGAGAGGTCGAGGATATCGTTAATTAGCAGTAGCAGATTTTTGCCGTTATGTAAAATGCGGCCCACCATTTCTGTTTGCTGGGCGGTCAGCAGTTGTTTTTGCTGGCGCAGCAGCAATTGGGAAAAGCCGATAATCGAATTCATGGGAGTTCGCAATTCGTGGGACATGATGCCCAAAAATTGCGATTTTAACTTGGCTGCTTCTAGCAGTTCCAATTTTTGCTGTTGAATGCGTCGCCCCTGATTTTCCAGTTCTTCCTGCTGACGAATTAGCAGCTCGTTTTGCAAGTCTAAAAGCTGTTCCTGCTTTTTTAATTTTTCGATCGCCAGCGCGTTGTTAATCGCGATCGCAGCTTGTTTTCCCATAACCGCCAGCAGTTCCTGAGTATGCGCGTCAATCGCCGTGCTGTCTTTCCCGTTGCCGATCGCTAACACACCCAAACGCCCGCTTTGCCCCGACTCGATCGCCGCTGCACAAGCCGCCGCCGGCAGCAAGCCTTTGCGGTACTCCGACCGCCACAGTACAGACTCTCCCGTCGCAAATGCTTTCCACAGCAGCTTGTTTTGCACGTGCGGGGTTTTGCCCTTACCAAAGTTTTCCGTGCCCCCGACAGCGCTGAGTTTGAGGCCGCTGCAATCGGACTCCAGGAGAGCAACTAGGCAAAATTCCGCTCCTGCGATCGCCTCCACAGTCGCGTCCGCGATCGCTTGCAACAATTCATTCCAATTACCCGCGCGCTGGCTCAATATATTTGTAAACTGCTCTATCACCTGTAACTCCCGCCCCGGCTCTATTACCGTCGGGCCTTCGCACCATTTTTCATCTTTGAAGTTAGCTTCCGAGCGCGGTTGATGGCGCCAAAACTCTTGTTCTGCTTGGGGCTCGGCTTGAGTTTGTTTGATCGGCTCCATATCTGTGTAGGTTCCCACCCACTCCAAAACTTCCTGACTGTCTAGATTAGCGGGCCATCCTCTGGCCACGTTCCAGCGGTAAGTGCCCTCTCGCGTCTGCAGACGAAATAGAATTTCGTAACTTGGCGGTTGGAACTTAGAAGTGTGCGATCTCGCCAATAGACGAGGGCGGTCTTCTGGGTGGACGCGCGCCAGATAGCCGAAACCCAAAGCTGCTGCTGCTGGTAGCCCCGTGTACTCCTCCCAGCGCTGACTGAAATAAGTCGCCCAGCCGTCAGCATTTGTTTTCCAAACTATCTGAGGAATTGCCGACCACAGGCGATCGTCCTGAGTTTCGCGGTCGCCAACTTGCGGTTGGGGGGAGGTTATTTCAGATACTTTGTGTAAGATTTCCGAGTCGGAAAACTCCGAGGGAAAAGACTTATTGCCGTGATACTGAGTCATAACAGGTTATATAAATAAGCGTTGGACTAGAGCCCTAACACCGATTAAAGACTCGTGCTGCTAGCTTTATTGATTTTGAGGGCCCAAGTGCATCAAAATTTTTTATACTTTAAATTTATCTGGGTAGTGGTATCCTTACCTCTATCAACGGGCGGACAATGAGATAATTCAGTTAAACTATTGAAACATTGAGAGCTTACCTGTCCCGATCGGGCTCGTGCAGGCATCGCGGCAAAATAACTTAAAAATTAACTTGCATTCTTGGCGGCTGCATGAGTATGCTTAAAAATGATGTGCGACCTGTAAAACCATAAATCAGGACACATTCTCAAATTTACTCAGTTTAGCTGAGTCAGTTGACGATATTTTAAAAGTTTAGCGGGCTATTGGAAGAAAGATGAGTAAAATTCGCGTTGCTTTGGTAGAAGACCATGACCTGACAAGAGTCGGCATCCGCACTGCTTTACAACAGCGTGACACCATAGAAGTTGTCGGCGATGCAGCTAACGCTACAGAGGGATTGAAACTGCTTCAGTCTTCAAAACCTGACGTGGCAATTGTAGATATTGGCTTGCCGGATTTTGATGGCATTGAACTTACACAAAAGTTCAAGAAATCGGTAGCGGAGTCCGATCCCGATACCAAAATTTTGATTCTGACTTTTCAGGACAATGAAGAAGAAGTTCTGGCAGCTTTTGCCGCCGGAGCTGACTCTTACTGCATGAAAGATATTAGCTTCGATCAGTTATTAGATGTAGTAAAAGTCACTCACGAAGGTAACTCTTGGATCGATCCAGCGATCGCCCGTATCGTCCTGAAACAAGCTCGCACTCAGGAACCCGCGCCGGAAGAACCGAAGGCTGAGGGCAAAAGAGTCACAATTAAGGCGGCCGAACCCGAGTTTAGTCACATCATTGAGACTTACCCTTTAACCGAGCGGGAATTAGAGGTTCTGGAACTGATCGTACAGGGTTACAGCAATGCTGCAATCGCCGAAAAGCTGTACATTACTGTCGGTACAGTCAAGACTCACGTCCGCAATATTTTGAACAAGTTGTGCGCTGATGACCGCACTCAGGCAGCCGTTCTCGCCCTGCGTTCTGGCTTGGTTGGATGATGCCTTATCATCAGGCAAAATCAAGTTAAAAGTAGGGTGCGCCCAGCGCACCTTACGGCCACTGATTTAGGGTGTGCACTGCACACCGACTGACTAATTGTTTATTGTTAAAAAAAGCCAAACTTTAAAGCCGCATCTATCCCAGTACAGATATTTTATTTAAAATTTTGAGAAGTAAATCTATCTTGAGATAGATGATAAAAAACAATCATATTACTAATACTTATTGTTGAGCGCTCCCCAGTTAGATAAATTTCGATCGCACTGCCGATATGGCGCGATTTCACTTCATAAAAGGCGCAGGCACAGGCAAGATTACGATACTTTTAGGAATAGTTAAGCCTTAAAGAAATTATATCCGTAGAGTGATGCTGAGTTCGCTTAAATTTGCGAAATTAAAAGTATCAACTGCTACTGAAATATTTTAGAAAGAGGTATTATGGCCGCTCCAATTGAATTCAAGTTATTTGCTCCCTACAACAAAGGAGCTGCCTTGATTGGCTCTTTTTCTAATTGGGAAGAGATTCCGATGGAAAAGGACGAAGAAGGTTATTTCCGCACGCGAGTTGAGTTGGAGGATGGCGTTTATCAATACAAATTCCGCGTTCAGTCGAAAAGCTGGTTTGTGGAAGCAGATCAGTGGATAGATGTGGTCGATCCCTACGCGACTGACATCGACAATCCCACTCAAAACGGCATTGTTCGGATCAAAGACGGCGATCGCATTATCGATACCTACGTCTGGAAACACGACGACAAACCGCTGCCGGCCGATCGCGAATTAGTGATTTACGAAATGCACATTGCCGACTTTTCTGGCGGCGAAGATGATCCCTTCGCCCGCGGCCAGTACAAGCACGTCGTCGAAAAACTCGATTACCTAGTCGAACTCGGCATCAACGCGATCGAACTCATGCCCGTCAAAGAATACCCAGGCGACTACAGTTGGGGCTATAACCCCCGCTACTTCTTCGCTGCCGAGTCCAGCTACGGAACCACAGAAGAACTCAAAAACCTGATAGACGAGTGTCACGGGCGCGGCATTCGCGTCATCATGGACGGGATTTACAACCACTCGGAAGCATCGAGCCCCCTGACTCAAATCGATCACGATTATTGGTATCACCACGAACCCCGCGATCCAGACAACAATTGGGGCCCGGAATTTAACTACGAATTCTACGACGAAAACTTAGGAACTTTCCCCGCACGCAGATTTGCTGGCGATACAGTCCGCTTCTGGATTCAAGAATATCATCTCGACGGCATTCGTTTCGACGCCGCGCGACAAATTGCCAACTACGATTTCATGCACTGGATAGTTCAAGAAGCCAAAGATGCCGCCGGCCCCAAACCGTTTTACACCGTTGCCGAATACATTCCCGACGATCCCAGCATCACCAATCTAGACGGGCCGATGGACGGCTGCTGGCACGACAGTTTCTATCACTCGATAATTCCACAACTCTGCGGGGACAATTTTGATTTAGAACGGCTTAAAGAGGTAATCGACTGCAAGCGGCAAGGTTACTTGGGTGCTACGAATGTAGTGAATTATCTGACCAATCACGACCACGATCGCCTTTTTGCCGAATTGGGATCGTGCGGGATTTTGGATGAAGCAGCATTCAAGCGGGCGAAGTTGGGAACCGTGCTGTTAATGACAGCAGTGGGCGTGCCGCTGATTTGGATGGGCGAAGAATTTGGCGAATACAAAGCCAAAACAATTGAGCAAGCTAAAATAGACTGGACGCTGCTAGGAAATGACATGAATAAAGGTTTGTGGGAATACTACAAAGGCTTGATTCACCTGCGTAAAAATAACCAAGCACTTTACACAGAAAACATCGAGTTTTTCCACGAAGACCCCGACTCGAAAGTTTTTGCTTACACTCGCTGGAACGATGAAGGTTCGAGAGTTGTAGTAGTGGCGAATATGTCGGAAAATTATCTCGCCGGTTACAGCGTTCCCCACTTCCCGGAAAACGGAACTTGGCACGAATGGACGGGCAATTATGATATTGAATCGGGCGATAACAATATTATGATTGACTTGCCGGAATACGAAGCGAAAGTGTTTGTTTGGCAGTAATATCATTTCCGGTAACACCGGAATGATGTTGACGGTTGACTGTTGACTGTTCACTGTTCACTGTGAGTCAACAGTCAACAATCACGGGCGGTGCAGTTAGAGAATCGATATTATTTCCCAGATTGATTTTCTAAGCACAATTGGGTTATAGCCGCCGCCGGTATTGGTTTGCTAAAGAAGTAACCCTGACCCATATCGCACTTATGCGATCGCAAAAACGCCAACTGTTCTGCTGTTTCCACTCCCTCAGCAATCACCTGTAAATTCAGGCCCTGTCCCAAGGCGATCGCCAGTTTCACAATAGTAGCACCGTTGCTGCCGGTCACCAAATCTGCCACGAAGGATTTGTCTATTTTTAAATTATTGAGCGGAAAGTTTTTCAGAGACCACAGCGAAGAATAACCGGTGCCAAAATCGTCCAGAGAAATGTGAATTCCCATGTCCTGCAACTGCTGCAATACCGACACCGTAAAGCTCACATCTGTCATGGCAATGCTCTCGGTAATTTCTATTTCTAAATACTCAGGATTTAACTTGGTTTCTGATAAAATTTCAGCGATGATTTGTACCGTATGAGGTTGCAGAAACTGGCGGGCTGATAAATTCACCGCTATCCGCATCGGCGGCAATCCCAGTAACTGCCACGCTCGATTTTGCAAGCAAGCAGTCCGCATCACCCATTCGTCAATTTGGCAGATTAATCCTGTTTCCTCAGCTAAGGGAATAAATCGATCGGGAGGAATCAAACCGCGTTCGGGATGCTCCCAGCGGATCAGAGCTTCCAAGCCCACTATTTTGCCAGTATTTAAATTTATTTGCGGTTGATAGTACAGGACAAACTCAGAGTTTTTTATAGCTTTGTAAAGATGATTTTCTAAGTTAAGATCCTCGGAGACTTTACTGCCGATCGCCTGCGTGTAAAACTGATAATTATTGCGACCTTTCTGTTTAGCTTTGTACATTGCAGCATCAGCATTTTTCAGCAAAGTTTCTGCATCTTCTCCGTCGTAAGGAGCCAAAGCAATTCCCAAGCTAGCCTTAATATAAAGTTCCAAACCATCAAAATCAAAAGGACTGCTTAAACTCTGGATAATTAACTGGCAAATCTTAGTTGCTTCCTCCGGGGTGTTGATATTGTACAGCAGCACAGTAAATTCATCTCCGCCCCAACGAGCCATCGAATCCCCCACGCGCAAACAGTTAGTCAAACGCCGAGATACACTTTGCAGCAACAAATCGCCCACGGGATGACCGAGAGTATCGTTAACATTTTTAAATCTATCTAAATCTAGAAAGATTACTGCCAGCATTTCTCCATTTTGGTGAGCGCTAGCTAAAGCTAAAGACAGCCTTTCATTAAACAGTAATCTATTAGGTAAACCCGTTAATGGGTCGTGAGAAGCTTGATGTCGGATCATCGCCTCTACACGCCTCTGCATTGCAGCCATGTACAGGTGAGTTCCTAAAGATTGTGCTAGCTTCTGTTCCTCGCTAGTCCACTTTTGAGCTTCGGCTGTTTTGATTTCTTTCCAAGCTGCAAAGGACTGTCGGGGACGATCGCTCCGGGCGTCCGAACTGCAACGGCCCGCCCACAAAATTTCGGTTTGTATAGGGCTGCGAAAAACGGTGAGACAGCCGATGCACTGTTGGCGGTATTGCAGCGGTACGGCCAAAAATGAGCGAATGGAAGCTGCGACTAAATTGGCCGATACAGATTTGAGTTGAGGTTCTTTAGAAATATCGGAAATTGCGTACAAGTGCGGTACGAGAAAACTGGAAATATTGCTGTCAATTGAACTGTAATGCTGGGAATATAGATTTTCAAAAATACCTAATTGGCTTTTCTGATTACCAGTTTGTGCTGGCTCGTCTTGGTTCGCCCTCCCCATAATCTGCTGCCAAAATGGGCTGAGTTCAAGGTCGATGTTCGCGGGCTGCTGGCCACAGGTATAAAGCAAAGCGGGCCGATCGCCAAACTCCGCTGCAAGGTAGAGTCGCCCTCCTGAACCACGCAAATGCTTGACAGTTTGTTCGAGAACTGCTTTCCGAATTTCGTTTAGTTCCAAAGGAGAATGCAGCAAACTGGTAATTTGGTTGATAACGGTTTCGTCACGCGCTTGCTGTCTAGCTTGACTCAGCAGAAAAGATTGGGCGATCGCAATTGAAAGTTGATCCACAAGCAACTGCACCATTTTCAATTCTCGATCGCTAAACCGTTTCGGTTGGCTGTGATGAGACACCAACAGTCCCCAAAGGTGATTTTGATGCAAAATCGGCACCGTCAGAGAAGAACGTGCCCCCATAGCCTTCAGATATTCAGCGTGACAGGGGTCTACAGGACGATAGCTAATATCTTCAACTGCTAAAGTTTTGCCGGTTTCGGGACAATCTAACCGATTAATTGTTTGATGCTGCAATTCCACATCTACAATCACTCGCTGGCGCGCTTTGAGAAACATTTCCCGAGCACTCTGGGGGATGTCGCCTGGTGGAAAGCGCAAACCCAGCATAGAGGGCAAATTGTCGCCGTTGATGGACTCAGCAATGACCTCACCGCTACCGTCGGTCTCAAAGCGATAAACTTTTACTCGATCGCTCTCTAAAAAGCTGCGGATTTCTAGGGCCGTTGTTGTCAAAATCTCTTGCAGTTCTAAAGAGTTGCGGATGCGATTTGTAATTCGATTGAGTAAAATCTCTTGTTCTAAAGTCGATCGTGACATTTGTCTAACTTTGGTGCGGGTCATCGCTTTTGAGCTCCCGGGCTGTTGACAGCATTTTTGCGAGCCACAGTCTTAACTTGTCCTGTATTATACATTACAACACTTGCGCGCCGTCTAGGGGCTAGACCCAACCCTGGAGCGAGAAACTCGGTTTCTGGGGATATTTCGGATTTGGCGACAAATTCCGGTAACACCGGAATGATGGTTGACTGTTGACTGTTGACTGTTGACTGTTGACTGTTGACTGTTGAGTGTTGAGTGTTGAGTGTTGAGTGTTGAGTGTTGAGTGTTGAGTGTTGACTGTTGACTGTTGACTCGATTTTATGATTCCGATGCAACCGGAAACGATATGACAAGGCAAGGAAAGATCGCTCTGAGAATTAGTGAGGACGAAAGTTCGATTGAACTCGATCGGACTTGAGTCCTCAGTACAAAGCAATTGCACAGCTACAAGACAAAAGCTATAGAGAAACCGGGTTGACCAACCAGTCTTCTGCCCTCTGGAGGGAGAATACTGCTTGCTCAACCCGGCTAGTAAGTATTTATACCTTAAAAAGTCTCGTTAAGCCGACGCCCAAATTTCCCGAATTCTGTCCGGCAAAAAGCCAGCTATTTCCTGTATTCGCTCCTCGGACAGCTCATCCTTCGTTGCCGAAAATACAGCGGCGATCGCAGTTTCCGGTTTTACTCCCGAAGGAAGTGCGCCTTCTAGTTCCACCCTCCGTGCAAACAAATTGCCATCGATCCCCGCAGGTGCAGGCGGGCCGGTCAAAGGTTGACGTATGCGGCTCAGCAATCCCACCAGCGGATTGGTATCTTTCCAGAGGTCTGCTATTTCTTGTTGCAGGGTTTTGTCATCCGTAGGCAAAACTTCTTTGTGCAATTCAGATTCCACGTGCTCGATGGCGTCTTTTGTCATCACGTCGCGCATGACCCGGTACACTACTTCGGTAATGTCGCGGGCATCAAAAATATCCTCCATGTTACCGTTTACCATCACTTTTTCCAAAAACGGCATATCCTTTGAAGCGATAGGAACTGCCGATCCTTCCTGGTGGAGCGAGGTCGGAGGATTCGTCTCCATTTTGTGTAACAGTTTGCGACCTTTTTCTGTTAACTCAGCTTCTTGAAATGCCACTAAAGGCGGCACTAACTCAGCTCCTCCATAAGGCTCGCCACTAAACTGAGCTTTGATAAATTCCCTTTGGTTGAGGTAGTCCAAATGACCGAGCAATTCCGCTTCCGCCACCTTGTGACCGACATATTCTTCCGCTGCATTCCTAATTTCCGACTCTCCCTTGGCGTTGCCGCTGCCAATCTTTTTGAGCAAAATGTAAGTCAGGTCGTCTCTGATTGGAATTGTCATTAAAACCTCCTAGGTTAATATCCGGTAAAGCTCATGTAAAAACTGAATTTTTTTACTGGCTTAAATTGTGATGATTACTACTTAAAAACATTGAAGTATAAAGTAGAGTAATCAAGTATCTCTCAGCAGGTGGAAGTTATTAAAATTAAGTATCGCTTAGAATCTTCCTTTAGGTAGATCCTTGTATTGAAACCCATGTTTAATGTGGTTAATATCCTAAAAAGCTGTCGCCACTATTCAATGCTATTAAGCGAGGATGCTTTATTGGTAAGAGTTTTCGTGTTTAGTGCGTATTTTTACCAAGGCTGACGCACCAAGAGGGCCTCACCTGGTAATTGGTGCTGGGAGAGGTAGAATTAAGCAGATGCTATGGCATCAATCAACTGCGGTCGTTTTGCCCGCAGCTTGTAGCGATATTGTATCGGGTGAGACCAAAAACTGGTCATGGGAGAGCTACAAATACGAGCCAATCTGTTTCAAGTGCCGCAGCGCCACTTGAAGAATGCCTCGGAGACAAATTTTTTGATGGTTGCGATCGGCATTTATGAACTACCTTCATTGGGACAATAAATTGGAATCCTCGTCTTTCATTAGCGGTCAACCCCCGGTTGATAAGCGTCCTTTAGTGTTGGCTGTAGACGACAATCCAGACAACTTAGAGCTGCTGACACAAATACTCGATTTATTCGGCTGCGAGTGCGTGGGAGCAGTTGACGGGTACGCAGCTCTTTCAGCAGCAGTCGATCGACAGCCCGACCTAATCGTACTCGACATTTGCCTGCCGGATATAGACGGTATGGAAGTAGTAAAGCGCGTCCAACAAAACCCCGATATCAGACATATTCCGATTGTTGCTGTCACAGCACTAGCAAAACCAGAAGACCGCGATCGAATTCTCCAAGCAGGCTGCGTGGAATACCTTTCCAAACCTTTTAACATCAAAGATTTAGAAAGTGTTATCCGCCAGCACCTCAACTCTCGACTGGTTTTGGTTGAGTTTTAGATTTATAATTAGAATCACGAACTTGAGGTGCAGAGTCCAAAATTGCGATCGTTCCAGTGCGGCCAGTCTCCAAGGTCGCATCGCGGAGCAAATCAGTGACTCCCACGCCCAAAACCGTTTGGATTAATTCTTTCAGTGGCAATTCCAGAACTGATTCCAATTGTGTCCGCACCTGCAACGCCAAATCTTGCTGACCGTTCTCAGCCAGAAGTTTTTCGGGTTGAGTAAGCCCATTTTCGACAACTATTATCAATTTGTTATCCAAAAGATTGCAGAGCGCCTGACTCGTTGGGTGTCCGAGTTGAGAGCGGTACAAAGCTTGAATTCCCTGCGAAAGAGTCCGTTCTAATTTCCCGCGAGTAGGTTCTAAGGTTTCCCCTGTCATATTTTTTATTGAAAGCATGAGAGATAAAAAAGACAGTTAGCAGTTAACAGTTAGCAGTTAAGTTAACTGTTAACTCCTAACTGCTAACTATTAGAAATAACCGTCGCGTTAGCCGACAGTAACTTCATTAGTTTCCACCCCAGTTGCACCCTTAACACCTTTAGCAATTGTCACCAACTTGTTGACAATTTCCTGACTGGGAACTGTACCTTTGAGAACTACCGTAGTGCCAAGTTGAGCCACATAAACAGTCTCAATATCCGCAACATCTGGATTTGCATCGAAAGCCTGAGCCACCCGTTTAGCTAAACCGCTTTGATCGTATTCTCCGTTCAAGCCCATGCGTTCCGGCGGGATTGTCTGAGCGCTCGCAGCAGGTTGAGCTTGAGCTTGAGATTGAGCTACAGGTGCTTGGTAAGCAGGAGCGTCAACTGTTTCTTGATTTTCAAGTTTTTCTAAACCAAACAATCTTTTTAACCAGCCCATAGAGTTTGTCCTCCGACAAAGTTTGTGTTAATTGACGTGTTAATTGACGTGTTAATTCACGGTTGGCAAGTCGCCCTGCAATTGTTATTCTCAATACCAGGAATTACGATCGCACTCTTGGATGCAGCAACCGAGTTTTTTTTACAAAAAAGTATCGTTACAGCCATCCGCCCCGGTAGAAAAACCAGGTTTGTTGAGTTTTGTGCGCCCATCCTAAATACAATTTACTGTTGTACAACTACGCCCATCATCTGCCTGGAGACATAATTCTCCCGCTCTCAAACAAATACTTGCGCTGACCATTCCGGCAAATCAAACTTAAACCCTTCTTCCCCAACTTCTACTATTTTGTTGTACATCCACTCGTGCCAAGTTACCCCAGCCGGAAACTTAGGAATGCAGTAACTAGATAGATAAGTATCCGAAAAATTAGCGACAACTACTGCTCGCGTTCCCTCATCGCTCCAGCGGTAATAAGCCAGCACTTTGGCTTCGGGATTTTCGTGGATGAATTCAATATTGTCGGTATAAAGTGCAGGCAAATGTTGCCGCAGCCGAATCACGTGTTTGTAGTATTCCAATAACTCATGATTGGGCGGATTTTTCAACAAAGACCATTGTAGTTTATTCGGCTGGTTGGGAGTTTGCCGAGTGGATTGTCCAAACTCTTCGCCCATCCACAGCATCGGTATTCCTACTGCTGTGACTAACAAAACCGCTGCCAATTTAGCGCGTTTAAAAGCCGTTTCTCGATCGATATCCCGAAAGCTGGCTTCTGCCAGCAAGTGATCGCGGTCATGACTGGCTAAATAATTGATCACATTAGTTGTGGTTTGATAGCCTTGTTGTTTGGGTTCGAGAACTTGCTTGAGCTTTTCGATATCGAAAGTATTCCCCGCGAGATTTTCTATGGCAAAAATGCGAAAACTTTCGTGCCAGCACCCGTCCATCGGCCCGTCCGCAGCCACGAGTTCGGGAAGTTCGGGAATGTGTTCTGCTATGTTGTAAAATGGCTTGTCGCCGGCGGTTTTTTTCGCTTCACGAGTTATCCAGTGTAGGAAATCCCGATTGTCCAACTGCCGCACAGCATCGTAGCGAATGCCGTCGATATGATATTCTTGAATCCAGAAATTAACGACATCGCCGATAAATTTCCAAGCAGGACGAATGCCGAGTTTTGGGTCGAAATTTTCGTAGTTAAACTCCGGGCCCCAGTAGTTAGCCGGATCTTCGGGATAGTGTTTGTCGCGGTAGTACCAATAATTGCGATCGATTAGCAATAAGGGACATTCTTCATCGCAGTGGTTGTAAATCCCGTCCAGAATCACCCGAATGCCCCGTCCGTGGCACTCGTCAATCAATTGCTTCAAATCTGCGGTTGCACCGTAGCTGGACTCTACGGCAAAGAAATCGCGGACTTTGTAGCCCCAGCTATAATCGCCCGGATATTCATTAACTGGCATTAGTTCGATCGCATTTATCCCCAAATCGCACAGATAATCTAATTTCTCCCTCACATCCTGGAATTTACCGCCACTGTGGGAACCATCCGGCGCTGAAAAATCAGCAACGTGCATTTCGTAAACGACTAATTCTTCATTATCGGGGAGTTCTTTGTCGTCGTGCTGCCAAACATAGGTATCAATAATTCGCGCGCCTGCTTTGATCCGAACTGTACTTGTATCAGTAGTGCGGTCAATTTCAGTAGCGTAGGGGTCATTGACTTCTACCCATTCGTCGGGTTCAAAATCTGGACTTTGCGACTGAACTCGGAATTTGTATTGATAAATACCGTCTTCTAACTTAATGTGAGTGCGGAAATAACCTTTGTCATCTTTTTCTAAGGGAATTTCTGCCCAGTTGGAAAAGGAGCCTCGCAGTGTAGCTGCTTTGTTGTTCGGGGCGAAGAGTTTGAATTCAATTGCAGCGGCCATGAATAGCTTGTTTGCAGAACTTATAAGTGTGATTAGTATTAATTTTTACCATTTTGCAAATCTGTCGCCATCGTTCTTAAGAGTTAAACCTGTAACTCTTATGTTGTCAGGTGCTTGGGGGCGCAGCCGGAGGGTTTAGTAGTGCGAACCCTAGCGATTGAGTAAGGTGTAGCCCTAGGCACCCGGAAACCTGATTTTAATCAAAAATGTAGTTAAAGTAACTAAAAATTATTAAGTGCTGTTTATGAAAAATAGTCGAGACTGTTTTTAGTTAGTAGTCTGAAGCGCTAGATTTTCCGTTGGTAGCGAACTTGCCTTAGAGCCTTGAAACCCTTATTCTACGGTTGGCTCTCAAAAACTGTCCGAAGTATTGTATGAAAAGTAATTTAACTTTTGATAACTAGATAAATCGTGGTCAACATTTAACATTTGTAACTAAAGAAACATTTTTTACGCTACAGGAATAATACCGTAGAAAGATGTCATTTTATGCGGAAACAGCGAGGATGAGCGTGTAATTAGAAGGCAAGGGAAACCAGAAACATGAATCCTTTATTCAACTGGGTTTTCCTGGGACTTTAAGCCAAGTTTGAGCCGAGAATAGCAATGATTATTTTTGCTTATGTCTTGGTAGCACTTGTTTTATAGTTTTTGACCGGCAAACTTTGTAGAACCCAAATCAGCTTTAACGACTGCTGCTACCTCAGTAATTGGTAATTGGTGAAAATCTCATTCGTCCCTGTTACCCGTTAGATATTCCGAGCAGTAGCTCTAAGGCTCTAAAAGTTTAATGTGGGATGTTGGCGAATTACCGTTACTGTAAAACTCTGGAGTGTTAAAAATGCTAAAACAAATGTGTTGGTTGCCCAGATTGGGACGCAATGGAGAAAAGATATTGCACTTACGCACCGATGCCCGTCAGGGGTGGCGGCCTTATACAGCTTTTCCGCAGTTCGCTGTATCCGATTACCGGGAACCGGGCGGTTCTAAGGGATGGGCAACTTATCAGAAGCTGAGAGTTCAAGGGTGGAATTTAATATCGACTGCAGAAGGGCAGCAGTCGATTTTTGGCGAACAGAAAAGTGCTTAAAAAATCTGAAACTGCAGCAATAAAAGAAGAGGTAACATCCTCTTCTTTTTATTATCTTTGGAGACAGAAACTGGGTTTTTAACCATCCTACTTCGTTGCAGCGGTAAGGTGTGCACTGCACACCCTACATACTTTTGAGAGGTTTGCCAGTTGCAAGTAAATTAGGCGATCGCCCTTTCTTTCTCTGCTGTAGTTGCTACGTTATGGAGCACCGGCTGGTGAGTTTTCAAGTTAAACCGGTATCCGTGGGGGAGGATATGCAACTTGGCCCCGCAAACCGCCAAAGCCTCATCCTTCAACAGTCCCTCCAGATTGTCGTGGAGTTGTTCCGACGAGTCGATGACAGTTACAGCGCCTGCGCCAATGACTTCCAACTCGTCACCGTGGACTAAAATAGCTGTATTTTCGTCAATACCAAATCCCAACACGGCCGGTTGCAGCAAGAGTGCCGAAACTAAGCGTCCCAGACGACCTCGCTGGGCGAAATGCTGGTCGATGACAACTCCTGGAAGGAAACCCATTCCCGGGCCCATTGCTACCACATCAACGCGGGGATTTGTCTCCGAGTCTCCTTCAATAATCATCACGTCTGGCATCATTGCCGCGCCGGCACTGGTGCCCCCAATGATAATTCCTTCAGAGAAGCGTTTGTGCATAGCTGCGTCGAGTTTTGTGTCTTTCAAGCAGGTAATAATCCGCGCTTGATCTCCGCCGGTAAAGAATATGCCAGTGGCTTGTTCGATCGCTTCTAAATAATCTGGATTGTTGGCATCTTCCGGTTTCTGGGTGTCAACAACTCGCACATCTTCAGCGCCGAGTCGCTCAAACACTCGGATGTAATTATCTCCTACTTCTCCCGGCAGGCTTGTCGCAGCCGTCATCACTACAATGCGGGCTTTAGTGCCTCCGGCGCAGCGCAAGAATTCCCGCAGAATTTTGCAGTCCCCCTCTTTGTCTTCGGCGCCACCAATAATTAGCAACTTCCCCTGAATTTCGCTGCTCGCCATATTATCTCCACTGTTAATTTATTAATAATTTCACTAAAACACAAACTTCTTTTTTCCGAAAACCGCCAAAAGGTATATCTAGATACACAAATATCTCAGACTTCTACCCCTCCAGGGCGCACACAGCAAGGGTGATATGGGAGTTTACTCATCCTCGATGATCGACACACACAAAAAACTTACCCCCCCTCACAGGAGATAGGGGGGGTCAAGAAATGAGCTTAAACTATGGGGCCCACGCGCGCGCGGTGATCAATCCGGTTTCTGATCCGATTCTTCGCTAATCCTCCTCTGATTGCTCGTAGAAATCCGGTTGATGAGCGTAAGTCCTCAATTAGTCCGATCGCCCGTTAGTGCGAGCGATCGATCAAATTGCTCAATATGGTACTCGCCCGTTCTAAAGGTAGGTGTCTGGGTTTGCCGTTCCAGACAATCTGATATTCGTTGCTGTTTTGACCATCGCCGTAGCCAGAAATTAGCTTCCGGTGAAATGCTTCCTCAGCTAAGTGGTGAACTTTTTCCCTGAGAGCAGTTTGTGCGATCTTCATAATTTGCTGCCTCTTAAATTTTCTTTCACTGTCATAAACAATTATAAGTACAGAGTGTACCTCTCAAAAGTTATAGCTTTTTTTTGGGAGGGGGGAAAGAAGTAGTCATTAGTCATAAGTGCTTAGTCATCAATGCTTAGTTAGCAATGCTTAGTTATCAATGCTTAGTCATCAATACTTAGTCAGATGTTGAAGGAAGAAGGAATATTTTCCCACTCTCACCCTCTCCCCCTCTCCCCATCTCCCCTACTCTCCCACTCCCCCTTTCGGGCAATACTCAAGGCAGAAGTGGTCGGAGTATTTGTCTCACTGCTGGAATATCTATGCCCGCAGGTAGTATCCCATGCACCGACTATAAAGTTACCGTAAAAAATTAGGTCAAAGGAGGTTAGAAAATGCTGCAAGAAAAAACCACTGAAACAGCCCGCGTCAATGCTCGAAAAACCGATATTTTTGATGTTTTCAACTTCAAACACTATATCGGGCCCAACCCTTATTTAGACACCGCGGCTTTAGTTTTTGATTTCGCGGTGACGGGGGCGAGCGAACCTTTGCCGATCGCACATTACCAGGAAATTATTAGCGAGCGCTACCCGCAACTGCTGCACGAAACTTTCTCAAACCATGCCCAACTGTTCGGCCGTACCGCCTCAGAAGTAGCAAAACTCGACATGGGTTTGCACTTCCAAAACTGGAACATCAAGCCGTTTTCTCAGTTTAACAGAATCAGCATAGAAGCACTTCACGCCCGCACGGCCAGAGCAGTAGTGTACGCAGTTTGGGATTGGTTTGAAGCCATCAATCAAAATCAAGACTTTCCCTTGGAATCACAAATTGGCGCGCTGCAAAATATGTTCCGGCAGTCAGTTTACGGAGGCCCCACAGTTTATTCGTTAATGCGAGCTGCATCCCAAAAAGGCATTCCCGCATTTTATTTGTGGGATGAAGGACTCATGCAATATGGGTACGGTAAAAAACTGGTTCGCGGCTCTGCAACTACCTTTGATTCTGACAGCCACTTAGACTCAGATTTTACCACGCGCAAAGACGATTGTAAAGCTTTTCTCGCTACATTAGGATTTCCTGTTCCCAAAGGCGATATCGTCTCCACAGAAAACGGAGCTCTAGCAGTTGCTAGAGAAATTGGCTACCCAGTTGCTATCAAACCAGTAGTCGGTCATAAAGGAATTGGCGTAACAGCAGATGTCCGAGATGGTGAGGAATTGCAGGCGGCTTTTAAAAGAGCAGTTAAGGCCATTCCCGAAACAGACCCGGTGCGAGTAATTGTGGAAAACAGCATCAAAGGATCGGATTTTAGGCTGCTGTGCGTTGACGGCAAATTTGTTTCTGCAACTGAACGCCGGCCCGCTTCGGTAACAGGTGATGGCGACTCAACAATTCGCGAATTGATCCGCCGTGAAAACCGCAAACCAGAACGTTTGGATACGCCAACTTCGGCGATGAGCAAAATTCAGTCCGACGAAGCGATGGAAATGTATCTGGAAGAACAAGGGCTGTCATTGGATAGTGTGCCAACTCGCGATCGCACTGTGTATCTACGCAAAGTCGCTAATCTTTCCGCAGGCGGCATCAGCATCGACGCTACCCGCACTATTCACCCGGATAACATTGTTTTGGCTCAAGATATCGCCCTACATTTTCGGTTAACTTGTTTGGGGATTGATGTGATAACAGAAACTCTCGCCAAATCTTGGAAAACAGGCAATTTTGGGATTATCGAGATCAATGCCGCGCCGGGAATTTTTATGCACCTCAACCCCGCTGTCGGCGAAGGAGTTGATGTGCCTTCGCATATTATCGAAACTTTCTTTGCATCGGGAAAATCCGCCAGAATTCCGATTATTACTTTCAACAGAATTTCGGTACATGACCTACAAGAAACCATCGACCATATTCTGTTGCAACATCCCGATTGGACAATCGGTGCTGTTTGTCGCGGTGGACTTTTTGTTAACCGTTCGGAAAAAGTTTTGAATAAGAATTACCATCTCAACTTGCAAAGTTTGCTGCGGAATCCCAAGCTCGATTTGTTAATTGCTGAATATCCAGAAGAGATTTTGGAAGCTGAGGGAATGTTTTATCGGGGCAGCAATATGGTGGTGCTGGACAATCCGGGAGAAACTGAGATGATGTTGGTCAGAGAAAGCACTGATGACGATACTGTTGTGGTGAGGGAAGGAAATAGTATTTCTCTTCGCCGCCAGGGATTGATCGAACAGTATACTCTGGGGGATGATGAACCGTTTACACGGGTTTATTTGAAGGAAATAGGGACTGTTTTGTAAGCTGTTCCACCTTTAAGTTGGCGTTGTGGGGCGGGTATTGAGTACCCGCCCCACCAGATCAAGGCTTTTTCTCGTTCCCAGGTTCTTCCGGGGCAGGAAGTTGGGGAGCGCCCAGATTTGAACTCGCTTCGTTACACTTAGTTACAATTGGTTTCCATTCCTCAGTCGTGGATGCACTATTGCTAAGAAACCCGCTTTCTTCCCAAATTTCTCGTTACCACACCAAGATTTTCGGAGAAATTGGGTTTCTTACGGTAAGTCCTATTGCTGCGATCGTAAGTTTTGAGACAATCTGGTTGGTGCGCTGTCGATCGTGCTATCAAGGAATTTCAAAAGTCCTTAAACGAATTGCACTCCGGTGGCACAAGGTGTGGGAATATGAATGTTGCGAGCAATTGGTTTAATTCGCTGACCGAAAGTTTACAGTCGCACCGTCGTTACATTCCAGCAGCGCTGACTCTTTGCACAGGTACGAGTTTGTCATTGGCAGCCGCAGCCGTTGTGTGGCATTCGGAAAACGAACGAATGCAAGCTGAATTTCATCAGCAAGCCGATCGCCTGAATGCGGCATTGCAGCAAAGCATCAATAAAAATTTAGAAGTTCTGTACTCACTTGAAGGATTCTACAGGGCATCTACTGAAGTTACCAGAGAAGATTTTAAGGAATTCACTCAACCTGCACTTGCCCGAAATTCTGCTATACATTCTGTTAACTGGATTCGGCGCGTGCCGGCTGCCCAAAAAGCAGCTTATGAACGGAAAATTCGAGCCGAAGGTTTTCCGGCATTTCAAATTTACGAACGAACTCCTGACAAAAAGCAGGTCAAAGCAAAAGTGCGATCGGAATACTTTCCCATTATTTACAGAGAAGCACTAGAAGAAGATAACAAAGTGATCGGTTTTGATGTTGCCTCCAGCCCCGATCGCAAAACAGCTTTAGAGAAATCGGTGAATACCGGGAAAATAGCTGCTTCCGCGCGGATTAGATTAGTCAGCAACAATCAACCGGGATTGCAAGTATTTCTACCAGTACCCCGCCGCACAAATTCTCCAGATAACTCGGTCAACGGCCGCCAAAACCTAATGGGAGTTATTGCGGGTCTGTTTCAGATCACCAGTATGGTCGATTCCTCTTTAGAATCGCTAAATTTAGACAAGATTAATTTTTACCTCTATGACAACTCTGCTATAGAGAAAGAACGCTTTCTAGTGCGCTACGACTCACAAGCTAAGCAGTTGATAGATAACCCAAAATACGAAAAGCCAGAGTTAGCTAATATCCGGGGAAAAATCTGTCAAAATCCTAGTGCTTGCACTCGCCTATTTAACGTAGCAGACCGCCAGTGGAAGCTGCTAGTTTTGCCTGGGAAGGGGTACCAGAGTATGAGGACGCATCAGGGTTCGCTGGCAATTTGTGCGATCGGGCTATTGATGACTGGCAGCTTGACGATTTACCTGTTGATGTCTCTAGAACGTACTGCAAAAGTAGAACAGCAAGTGTACGATCGTACAATTCAACTAAAACAGCGCACCGCTGAACTAGAAACAGCACTAAAAAATTTGCAGGAAGCTCAATTTAAACTAATCCAAACTGAAAAAATGTCCAGCTTGGGGCAGTTGGTGGCTGGAGTTGCCCACGAAATTAATAATCCTGTCAACTTCATCTCTGGCAACCTGATCCATACAGGCGCATATACTAGAGACTTGCTGGAACTTGTGGAAATATACCAGCAGCAATATCCCAACCCAACGCCCCAAGTGCAAGCGAAACTAAAAGATATTGATTTGGAGTTTATCAGTGAAGACTTGCCTAAAATCCTAAACTCTATGAATATGGGTGCTCAACGGATCAGCCAGATCGTGCTTTCTCTGCGGAATTTTTCGCGCTTGGATGAAGCTGACATGAAGTCGGTTGACATTCACCAAGGCATTGACAGCACCTTGATGATTTTGGATAGTCGGCTGAAACCAAAAGCTGATTTTTCTGGCATTAAACTCATCAAAGAATACGGAAATTTGCCCTTAGTGGAGTGCTGGGCGGGACAATTAAATCAGGTATTTATGAATGTTTTGAGCAATGCTATTGATGTTTTATCTGATCCAGAAAATCCAAAAATCATCGAAAAAAACCCCTCTAATTCTGCATTTTTACCTACTATTCGGATTCGCACTGAACTTTTAAGTTCTAATTGTGTATGCGTGCGAATCGCTGACAATGGAACGGGCATGACGGAGAATGTCAAAAAACGTTTGTTTGATCCGTTTTTTACTACCAAGCCTGTAGGCAAAGGTACTGGCTTGGGATTGTCTATCTGCTATCAAATAGTGGACAAACATCAAGGTTCGCTCAGGTGTGTATCGGCTCCGGGAGAGGGAACTGAATTCTGGATTGAGGTGCCGGTGCGGCAACAGTCTAAGCAATCTGTTTCTAAGGTTTCACCTGCGGTAGGGGCCATACGATTTTAGATTTTAGATTTTAGATTTTAGATTGACCCCACGGATAAATTCGGGGGCTTGTTTATCGGATAAAAGTTTTTTTATTTTTTTATAAATTAATATGGCGGCTTGTATCCTGGATGCTTTCGGTCAATTGGAATTAGCGGAACAAATCTCGCTTCTAGCGGAGTCTTGCTGGGAGCATCTCAATGAAAGCAGCCCAGCTATAAATTGGAGACAGGAGACAGGAGGCAGGAGGCAGGAGGGGGCAGGGGGCAGAAGGCAGGAGGCAGGAGGAAAGAGGCAGAAAGAAGGAGAAAGGAGACAGGAGGCAGGAGGAAAGAGGAAGAAGAAAGGAGGCAGAAGGAAGGAGCCAGAAGAAGTGTTTTTACAAATAGGAGATGCTCCCTAATTCCTGTTTAGAAAAGGTGAACTATCCGCACTCTACTTTGGAAAGGCGCGATGTCGCACTCTACTTTCAACGGTTAACAGTCAACAGTTAACAGTTAACAGTCAACAGTTAACAGTTAACAGTTAACAGTCAACAGTCAACAGTCAACTATTATAGTTATTAGCCAACCTGTGCTAATCCCCAGTGGAATATTGCCGAAAACAAATATCTGGGGTTTTACCAGTCGTAACAATTTATAATTGTAGCAAGGCCAGATTACCAATTATTAACTACGATGTCTTTACAATCTATTAGCATACCGCCCACAACGGATCGCAAACCTGTCGCTTTGATGGTCGCTTTACATGGATGGGGTGCTAATGCTCGGGATTTGACTTCCTTAGCACCCTTTTTCAATTTGCCGGATTATCAGTTTGTGTTTCCCGATGCCCCCTTTCCCCATCCCCAGGTAACGAGCGGCAAAGCGTGGTATAACCTTCAAAGCAAAGACGCTCAGGGATTGGTAGAAAGCCGGCAATTGCTGAGGGAATTTTTGCTGTCTTTGGAAAGCACCACGGGCGTGCCTTTGTCTCGCACGATTTTAGGTGGCTTTTCTCAAGGCGGAGCGATGACTCTAGATGTGGGATTGACTTTGCCCCTAGCTGGTTTAATTTGTCTTAGTGGTTATTTACACCAGATTTCGCCAGTTGCTGGGAGTGCTTTGCCACCTGTTTTAATCGTACACGGTACTCAAGATACTATTGTTCCCGTTAGTGCTGCTGCGCGATCGCGCGAGAGTTTGACGGCTTGGGGATCTGCGGTGCAGTATCGAGAATTTAACATGGGACACGAGATTCTGCCGGAAGTTATAGAGGTAATGCGAAGTTTTGTTCTAGAAACTGTGTCGAAATCTGATTAAAGGTTTAGTATATAGTATGGCGGAAGTCTCGGGCAGGGGAAAAAAATGAAAACTTTAACCAAAGCATCGCGCGATATTGCTGTACTTACTTCTCAGGACGTGGCAGAATTGGCTGTCCGTTTGGAAGTTGACGATTATACAGATCCTTTTGAGGGATTGAATGATTGGCATTTGTTGCGATCGCTTGCTTTTCAGCGGCCGGAGCTGGTTGAACCTTATCTCCACCTTCTGGATATGGAAGCCTACGACGAAGCATAGACTGAAAAATCTAGCTCAAAATTTTCAACGGAATTGAGGAAGAAGTTAGCAGCATATTTTGTTGCGGATTAAACAGATGAATGAGGGATTTTAGTCTGTCTTTATCTTAATTTCTTTCTTGATTCTTTTTTAGGGCTGAAGGAAGAAGGAAGAAGGAAGAAGGAAGAAGGAAGAAGGAATTAGGAAGAAGGAATTAGGAAGAAGGAATTAGGAAGAAGGAATTAGGAAGAAGGAATTAGGAAGAAGGAAGAAGGAAGAAAGAATGAGGAAGAAGGAAGAAAGAATGAGGAAGAAGGAAGAAGGAATGAGGAGATGCGATCGGGCAATTCTCCGCAATGGTTTCAGGAATTCATCAAGTTCTCATAACCTCGAAGGTTGCTGTATTACCAAAAATCATGAAGGGCAGACGAATTTTAATCGGGGTTAGCGGCGGGATTGCAACTTATAAAGTTTGCGAAGTAGTTTCAACTTTAGCGAAAGCTGGAGCTGAAGTTAAAGCTATTCTTACTGATGCCGCCGGGGAGTTTGTCACGCCTTTGACTTTTGCTACTCTGTGCCGCCATCCTGCTTTTACTGACAAAGATTTTTGGCAAGCAAGTCACGGGCGCCCCCTGCATATTCAACTGGGAGAATGGGCGGAAGTTTTTGTTATTGCTCCCCTGACAGCTAATACTTTGGCTAAGTTGGCGGGGGGTTTTGCTGATAATTTGCTGACTAATACTGTCTTAGCTTCTAATTGCCCAATTTTGCTGGCGCCGGCGATGAATACGGATATGTGGGAACAGCCGACGGTGCAGCGGAATTGGCGGGAAGTGTTGAGTTATCGGCGCTATCATGCTGCGAATCCGGGGGCGGGAATGCTGGCGTGCGATCGCGCGGGTGTCGGCCGCATGGCAGAACCTTATGAGATTTTGCCTCATATTGAATCGCTGTTGTATGCGAAGGGCGATCGAGATTTAGCGGGCATTCGGGTGTTGATCGGTGCGGGAGGAACGCGGGAACACCTCGATCCGGTGCGCTTTATCGGCAATCCTTCCACTGGCAAAATGGGTATAGCTTTGGCGCAAGCTGCACAGCACCGGGGCGCGACAGTGACGCTGGTACACAGTATAACTGGCGAATTGCCGCTCTCAGGTGTGCGGGCGATCGCCGTTACGAGTGCACAAGAAATGCGGCAGGCGATGCTGCAATGCTTTCACGATGCGGATTTGACGGTGATGGCTGCGGCGGTAGCGGATGTGAAGCCGGCTGAGTACAGTAGTGAGAAATTGCCGAAGCGATCGCTCCCGAATAGTTTACCGTTGGCACCGGTAGCGGATATTGTGGCAGAGTTGGGAATTTTGAAACAGCCGCACCAAAAATTAATCGGGTTTGCAGCACAAACTGGGGATATTGTCAAGCCAGCTTTGGAGAAATTGCGGGCAAAGAAACTGGATGTAATTGCCGCAAACCCGATCGATCGAATAGGTGCAGGTTTCGGCAGCAATACCAATCAAGCAATATTAATTAATGCCGCCGGCAAGCAAGTAGAAATAGCACCTTGCAGCAAGCTAGAAATGGCTCACCGATTGTTAGATTTTGTGAGGGGAGGGTGAGGGCGCGATTTACTCATTAACTGGGATTAATTACTACTGGTTCTGGCGATAACTCTGATTGCCCAAAATCCGTTGATTCCGAGTCAGCCGACAACTCAGTATCTGCGACCGTAATTTCTAGTTTAAATCCTAATGCTTCGAGCAATTCTACCAAACTATAGATTTCCGATCCGCCGCTTTCTGTCAGCATCTTGTCAAGTTTTTCGTGATGCTGCTTAGCTGGCTCCGAAAGAGCATTCATCCTGATTCGAGCCTCAATCACCTTTCGGATGGCATTTCTCAAAAGTGCGGGTTCCGGGTCTTTTTCTTCCAAAATAGCCTCGATAAAACCACCAGCTTCTTCCGGCTCTTTGAGAGATTCAATTAGGTACTCGCGGTAGCTATCACTTGTCGGTGCTTTCACGTTTTTCATAATCTGTCCAGTATTCTATAGCTTGTCGAATGTCATGTTCTTGGGTGCTTTTATCCCCAGCTATGAGGATTACCACAATTGTCAAGCCGACTTGTCCGAAGTAGAGGCGGTAGCCCGGGCCATAATTAATTCTGAGTTCAAAAACTCCTTGTCCCACTGACTTGAAATCTCCGAGATTACCTTGCTCAACTCGGTCAAGCCTAGATTTGATTCTAACTCTAACATTCCGATCGCGGAGGGCATCAAGCCACTCGGTGAATGGTGCCCTACCCTCTGCTGTAGTGTAACGTCGAATTTCCCTGGGTTGTACTTCCATGATTTTATCGGACTTGCTCGGCAATTTCTATCGTAGGGCGATGATCGGTAGTACATTCAGCAGACAACTCAATATCTGCCATATTAATTTCTAGTTTAAATCCTAACGCTTCGAGCAATTCTACAAAGGAGAAAATTTCCGAACCTGCACTTTCTGTCAACATCTTGTCAAGTTTTTCCCATTGAAGTTGAGCTGACTCTGATAAATTGTTGAACTTTAGCCGAGAATCTACAACGTCTTTGAGTACCATTTGGAGCAATTTAGGTTCATCGCTGGCTTCTGTCAATGTCACCTCGATATAACCTGCTGCTTCTTCGGCATTTCTCAGAGATTCGATCAGAAATTCTTGGTAACTCCTACTCGTTGGTGCTTTCACGTCTTTCATAGTCTCTCCAATATTGAATAGCTTTGCCAATATCTTGCTCTTTCCTTTCTCTTATCTCCACCTATTAGCAGAAGTACAATTGTCAGCCCCACTTGTCCAAAGTAAAGCCGATATCCAGGGCCAGAGTCTATTTTGAGTTCAAAAACTCCTTCTCCGACGGGCTTACAATCTCCTAGATTACCAGTCATGACTCGCTTAAGCCTTAACCGAATCCTATTTTTGCCTGTGGTATCCCGGAGCGAGTTATACCAATCTTCAAAAGGATTTGTCCCATCTGCTCTCAGGTAGTTGCGAATTTCTCTCTCGTTGTACTTCCATGATTTTATCGTACTTGATTAACAATTTCTATCGTAAGGGCGATCGACAGTGCATTAAGTGGGCAAATAAATCATACTTAAGACAGAGGTATTCGATAGACAAAATAGTAAACCTTGTTTGAGGAAACAAAGTTTAAATCAAACAGGGCATTGTGAATGAATTGTAAATCGATCGCAAAAACCAATCTACTATTCGGCAGCCTGATAATTAGCCTCGGATTGCAAGCACTTCCAGCCACAGCGCAATCAGTCACCGACGCGCAAGTTTCCGCCCTCGTAGAAGCAATGCGACAAGCCGCCCCGCCACAAGCAGCAAATGACGGAATGTACAGTCAGTGGCAAGTTTTGCCAGGGAATATTTCCCGCTGGGCAAAATTCTGTACCAAACAAGATTTAACACCCCAACAATTTGAGGCCGACGCGACAAAAGCCAAATCAATTGTTACCTGTATCGTGGGCGATTTGCTGCGCGACGAATACAAAGCTAGCAGCAACAATGAATTAACCGCTGTACGCCGCGCCGCTTGCTGGTGGATGACTGGGGACTCCGCAGCTTGCAAAAGTGGTGCAACTGCTACTTATGCGGATAAAGTTGTCAGCGTTTACCAGAAGCAGCAACCTAAAAAGTAAAGTTTTTGCTGGCGGAATTTAGATTTTTTGACCGCTGATGCACGCGGATTAACGCAGATGAATTGCGCTGGGTTTCATTCCCCGCCAATTCATCTTCTTTTAAAGTAACTTTTAGTCTAAATCCTAGCGCATCCAAATACAATTTCTGCGTTCAGGACTAGCCGAATTTCCCTCGGTTATACTTCCATGATTTTTGTGAAATATACATATTAGCCTGTTCAGGCTTCAATCTGATCCTGAATTATCCATTTTCCGCCTGACTTCTCATCAACTTTTGCACGCTAGCTAAAGCCCGATTTAATTCATAACTCTTTCTTTCTGAATTATGCAAAAAAGCCTGCTGTTCTTCCTCAATCATTAACACATCCTGCCGCACCAAACCATCTAATAACTTTTGAGCAGCACCGAAACAACTATCTTTGATAAACTTGCGAAACCAAACAGGCAATTTATGCAGCCGCCAAAACGCATTTAATGAGGTAAAGTGAATTAAATAAGCGCGAGTTGCTGTCTCGCTAACCGGACAAACCAAGCAGTAAATTTTAAAGTCGCTTCCCAAAGTTGAAACCCAGTGCGGGTAAACATAACTCACCTCCAGCGGTTCCGGGTGCAGTCGGCGCAAAGATTTAAAAAATAACTGAGAAATTGACCAGATTTTATCTATTTTGTAATAACTTTGGGCCTGATAGCGCGCTGTTACTTGATGCTCATCTTCGTCTAAAGTATCTAACACCGGGTTTGCCCAAGCTTGCCAATCATCATGCAAGTGTCCGTGGTACATATCCATCAAGTTTTCAATTAAAAATGAATAGTGGGCCTGACAGTCGATGACTGAAACTGTGGCAATATAATTGAGATGTTCCCACTCTGGCAAATCCAGTAAATGAGTTTTTTCTGCTTGGGTTTCGTCGCCGGGAAACAGCCAGATAAAACCGTTTTGTTCCTTGACAGGATAGGAGCGAATTTTGCAGTTAGGTAGCTTTTGGTTTTCTGCTAAATAATCGACTTCGGCGCATTCTCCCCTTGCATTTAACCGCCATCCGTGGTAAGCACATTCGATTAAGTCGCCTTTAACTTTGCCGTGGCTGAGTTTAACTTGCCGGTGCGGACATCTATCTTCTAAAGCGTTGATTTTGCCTGAACTGTCGCGGAAAAGTACGATCGCCCGATTCCAGATTTTCGCAGCGACGGGCCCAGTTTCCACCTCGCTGCTGCGGGCGATCGCATACCAGCGATCGAGATTAATGCCCAACTGGCGGATGTGAGTTTTTTGTCCCCTTGCAGATTCTGATTTTATCGCGTTGTTTTGCATTACAAATGTTCCCAAATTACGCCCATAAAACAACCCAATTTTACAAAATAACAGCCCGGAAAGCAACGACCGTAAATTTTTCTAAATTTCCGTTCTGACAAATACCTATCGCTAGCTAAATGCTTCAACCACCCTGGCGACAATCGAAATTTTAATAATCTTAAAGCATTGCGAAATCCGTAGGTGGAACAGTCGAGTCTAAAATCTCTCGTAGCACCTAATATGTAACCTATTGTAGCAGGTGTTTCGACCTCCGAAATATTATCTAAAAACACGATTTTTCCGTGCGGAGTTAACATTTTTTTAATTGCATCAAGGGCGGCGGGGAGGTTGGGCAGGTGGTGAAAAGTAGCAGCACTAACTATTAAATCAAATTGGCGATCTAGCGCTAATTGACTGGCATCCATTTGGATGTATTCGATATTGGGGGCTGAGCGTTTTTGACGGGCTATATCTAGCATTTTTGCTGACAAATCGACGGCGACAACATTATCGTAATACTGGGCTAATTCAAAAGCAAGAATTCCCGATCCACAGCCAATATCTAATACTGCACCTTTGCTGGTCGATAGATTTTTAGTAAAGAAATCGTTCTGGTTTTGCAAGGTGGCGGCGAAATCGTATTCTGTTGCAAAAGCATCAAAGGTTACAGATTTATTGCGAATTTTGCAGTTACTATTTAGCATCTATTATTGCTTTATACTCATTCAATAATATTTTAACCGCATATCCACCCCCCTCAACGTAGATATTTTTTTTGTTGGCAAGCTCTGCCTTTTCCCCTCAGCGAAACCACCCCCACAAACCGTAACTCATCTTAAAAAAAGAATGCAACTGTAGGAAAGCTCCAAACCCTTATTAAATCAGTCATTCCCATTTCTTCAAATCTAAAATCTAAAATCTCTAATCTAAAATCTAAAAGGGTATGACAGGGGGCGGGTTTCACCGAGGATACCAGCCGATAATTGACGATTTATAAAACCCGCCCCGCTGCAAACCTTAGATTTTTAACACGCCTTCGGGATTCACCGTCAAGAGCGATCGCCTCTGCAAACCCTCCTGATATAAAATAGCATTAGCGGCCAACAAACCGCTGCTCACTGCCCTTTCCATTAAACCGCACGGAAACGGCATTTTTACCCAATCTCCCGCAAACAAAAGATTGGGAACAGCGCAGCAAGTTTCTGGTCGTTCTGCATAGCTACCGGGCGGATATCCAGAGAAATTCTTTTGATTTACCAATTCCCGGTGCAGCATATTTGCCTCTTTTAATTCCGGTACAATTTCGTACAATTCTTGCTCAAAAGTGGCCAGTAAAACTTCCTGGTTCGGAAACTCCTTCTCCTTGTAACAATAAGCGTGTAGTTCCACAACACTACCGCCAGTTTTCTGATTCCACTCGATGAACTGATCCTGAATTCGGTGGTAAAGCGTAATGCTGTCAGTCAGTTTGTAACCGGAAAGCGAACTGAAATTGCTGTGTTGCCAGGGAAATTCGCGATCGAACCAAAAACGACCCACGGCAAACGGATCGGCTATTTTCAAGCTCTCGATCCGACTCTGCACCTGCGGATTTACCTCACCGCTAGCCAAACTAAACAAATGCTGCATCCCCGGAACATCGGCCGCAAAAACATAGTAATCCGCCTTCAATGTTTCCGCCAAATTTTGCGGCTGCGATTGCTTAACCGCTGCTACTAACTGTATTTCATCTGCTTTTTCATCGACTACCTTAAATCGAGGCAAATCCCGCTGAGCAGGCCCGCTCACCACTCGCCCTTCGGCATCAAAAACGGCCCCGTGACAAGGACAGTGAAATTGACCGTCGTTTTGTTTCTGAACTGTGCAGCCTTGGTGAGTGCAGCTCAGAGAAATTGCCTCTTTTCCCGACGGTGCGGCGGCAAATACGCTGTCCCCAGCGCCGAAATATTCGGTAGAGTTGCTGTCAGTTAACAGCGCGTTTCGCTTCACCCAAAAAGGTATTTTACTTTGCACGTCTCCAGACTGGTAACTCAGAGAATCAATCTTGCCGTTTTCCCAGCGAATCTCACTGACTGCGACATCTGTCAATACTTTGCCACCTTTACTTTCAATGGCTCTGGCAATAGGCTGCACCAAACTCGTCCCCATATCTTGCCGCGTGCCGTTGAAGGCCAAACCCTCTGGATTTCCGAAAAAGTAAAAGTGGAAAAATTGCATTAATTCTCCCGCGCTCAATTCGTCGGGAGCGTTGAGGCTGGATTTGGCAAAAGGCAGAAAATACAAGTCATAAAGTCCGCGCGGGAATTCACCTTTTACCCAGTCGGCAACGGATATATTGTCTAGTCTCTCAAAACTTTTTTGAGTCTGAAAACCGCCTATTTCCCGAAATACTTGCCAGTGAGCGGGTTTTGTCAGATTGATTCCCCATTTAAGCCGATTGGGAGAAGATATCCCCAAGTCAACTATATTCCAGGGAAAAGCTGAATGGTTGGGACGAAAAACTTCGGGTTTGTATTTGCCGTCTCGAAACAGAACGGCGTAGGATTCTAAAGATACAAAGTTATCGGTAATTTCTAGTTCTTCAACCACACTTTTGAGGTTGTAGTATTGCGGAAAAAAACCGTGGAAACCGTGTTCCATCATAAAAGTTTCGTTCCCGACTTGAATCGGCCAACTAGCAATTTTGCCACCGAGTTGGGGCGATTTTTCGAGCAATGTTACGGCGAAACCTCGCTGGGAGAGTTCGTAAGCACAGGCGAGCCCGGCCAAGCCTGCCCCCACAACTGCAACGGTTTTGCGGTTATTCAGCAGTCGCGGCAAGTCAAGAGAATCTTGCACAAAAATGGTGGGTTCTGGCTTGGAAAATCGAGAGTAGCCCAGCAGCCCGCCTGCGGCACCGACTCCGAGGAATTTGAGAGCGGTTCTTCGAGAAACTGGTTGGGATAGCGGTGAATTGGTTGATTGACTCATCAGCGGTACGCGGTAACGGGCTTTAAACACAAATACGCCATAAGGCATATATCATAGACCGAAATCAGGATATGTGAAGAAATACTAAGACACATTCCCCAGTCCGATCGCACTTGGCACGGTTCGATCGCACACAATGTATAGCAGAAGGAAGAAGGCTTTACTTATTTAGGAGAAAAGAAGGAAAAAGCGATCGACCCCATAGCGTAAAATCCTCTAAATAATTACGTGTTTTTATTTATGTTGCTCAACTCTTGGCAACCGCCGCCAATGATGTTAAAAAATTAGGAGGTTTTCAGGCAAAATCTTAGGCAAAAGGCAGTTTAGACGAATTGTACGAAATAACCTGGCAGATATCCGAGACCAAACAATTAACCAGTCGAGCTTTAAGTAAGTTGGGGCAAAAAATATAACTATTTTAAAATAAGTAAATACAGAGAATATATCTACTGAGGTAACTCAATATATCGGCGATCGATGCAGGTTATTCCTCACTTAATACCAAGACCAAACTAGATTCAACCTGAGAAGTGCGGATGTGCCGCAAAAATTAAAAGACGCCCGTATAGCTAATGCTGGTTAAACTCACATCTTGCACCATTCTTAAGAACGGGCAAGATGCCCGTTCCACAAAAGATGAATTTTTTGTGGAACAGGCAAGATGGCTGTTCATAAAAGGATTATTGAGAATGGTGCAACATCTCAGTTAAATGCACCTGGCTGCTAGGTAAAAAACAGGACTTACTACGTGAAGAAACTGGGTTTTTGCGTAAGTCCGCCTTATGCAAAACCCCTGCATAATTTACAAAAATTTATATAAATCGCGAATTTCTGGGTGCGGGGCCTCTGTTGCTGCTGGTATCCACACCCTACGGTAGATATTTGGGGTTGGTCTTGAATGCTAAAATCGTGCGGCGATCGCCAGCACAGTCAAAATTCCCACCTACATCCAAACTTTTGCCAACTGCTGCCGCCAACGGCGCCCTTAACCGCCCCAAAATCATGCACTACCAATCCCAGCAGCAACGCCAAAAACACACGACTCAGAAAAAAATTAAAAAAGCTATTTTTTACTGTTTGACAGCAATATTTTTCTGCTGGAGTACCGCGAACCTCGCTACAATTGCCCAAAACACAGGCCAGGGCGGGCTTAACGGGCAAGAAATGAGAAATTTGCTCGATCGGGGCAACCTCACCGAAGCCGTAACCAGAATCGAAGAAAGCTGGGAAGAAGACTATCAAACATACTTTGAACAAGACTTTGAGACCCGTGCGAAAACGGCCGAAGCCATATCAAAAACTCTCTCCCGCCTAGCAGTTCAAACAAAGAAAAAACCTGCTTTAATTTACGCTATCCCGCGCACCGACCAACTAGAATTAATCTTAATATTACCCGATCGCCCGCCCATTCTCCGCAGCGTCCCGGAAGCCAAACAAGAGAAACTGCTCTCAGTAGTCCAAGAATTAGGTAGCGAAATCACCAACCCCGTAAAACTCAACACCACCACCTATCTAGAACCAGCCCAACAACTCTACAAATGGATAGTTGCACCCCTAGAAACAGATTTGCAAACAGCAAAAATTGAAACCTTGCTGTTCTGCGTCGGCGCAGGTTTGCGAACCGTACCCCTAGCAGCAATGCACGACGGAAAGCAATTTCTGATCCAAAAATACAGTCTTGCCCGCATCCCCGCATTCAAACTCACAGACAGCAATTACACCGACCTCAGAAACGTGCAAGTTCTAGCAATGGGAGCATCAGATTTCGCAGAAACGGCGAACAAAGAACCGCTGCCAGCAGTGCCATTAGAACTAGGTGCGATCGCCCGACAGTGGCCCGGTCAATCCTTTCTCAACCAAGACTTCACCATAGTAAACTTGCAATCCCAGCGACTGCAACAAAAATACGGAATCATCCACCTTGCCACCCACGCCGAATTCCGCCCAGGAACCCCAAATAACTCCTACATTCAATTTTGGGACACCCAACTGGGTCTCGATCAAATGAGAGATTTAAAATGGAACAATCCGCCCCTCGAACTATTAGTATTAAGCGCCTGTAGAACCGCCTTGGGAGACAAAGAAGCAGAACTCGGATTTGCCGGTTTAGCGCTGCAATCGGGAGCAAAATCAGCCCTCGCCAGCCTGTGGTACGTCAGCGATGCGGGCACTCTCGCCCTGATGACAGAGTTTTACCAGCAGTTAAGAATTCGCAGGCCAAACGACCCTCCAATCATTAAAGCTGAAGCAATGCGGCAAGCACAAATTGCCGCGATCGAAGGCAAAGTGACGATCGAAGACGGTCAACTGCGAAGTGCCCGAGGCGACATTCCCTTGCCCCCCTCCATCCCCAAACTCGACAGCAAAGATTTATCCCATCCGTATTATTGGGCAGCTTTCAGCATTATCGGCAGTCCTTGGTAAGTTATATCAATTCCGGCGGCTGCGCCGGAATGATAAGCGAGGACACGGCAGTGCCGTTTCCCTACGCCAGATTTATTGTAGGGACTTAGGCACTCGCCGTATCCTGATTTCGGGTGATATTAATTCCGATGCAACCGGAATTGATATAAGTCCCGACTTAGATGCGCCTGGACTTATCGCCTATGAGGCCCGCCCAATTTCGACTAGGCTTTGCGCGACGATCGGCGAATCAGGACACTTAGGAATGAAAAATAAATAAGTTGATGAATTATCGGTTATACTGAAAAAAGTGCGCTTATTACAATTTTCACCCA
>NZ_JAUBTK010000044.1:311-61390 GCF_036702455.1 Microcoleus sp. D2_18a_D3 | reverse complement strand
CCGGCGCCAACTCCGACGCCCGCGCCGACTCCCACTCCGACACCGACGCCGGCGCCAACTCCGACGCCCGCGCCGACTCCCACTCCGACACCGACGCCGGCGCCAACTCCGACGCCCGCGCCGACTCCCACTCCGACACCGACGCCGGCGCCAACTCCGACGCCCGCGCCAATTCCGACTGAGACTCCGACACCGACGCCCGCGCCAACACCAACTCCAACACCAACACCCGCGCCGACACCGACGCCCGCGCCAACTCCGACGCCCGCGCCGACACCTGCGCCGACACCAACACCCGCGCCAACTCCGACGCCCGCGCCGACTCCCACTCCGACACCAACACCCGCGCCGACACCAACACCCGCGCCAACTCCGACTCCGGCCTCGGATGGTTCCCAGCTCGATGACCTCAACGCCCCGCAACTCGACTCTGCCACCATCACCCCCAACCCCGTCCAACAAACTCTCAACGGCGGTAACGATGCCGATTTCATCATGGGCGGCGGCATCAACGAGTCGATTAACGGACTTGTCGGCAACGATATTCTTTACGGTATGGGCGGCAATGACAACATTGACGGCGGCGCAGATAACGACTCAATCTTCGGCAATGGAGGCAGCGATTTCATCTCTGGCGACGCTGGCAACGATACCATCTACGCTGGCAAAGATAATGACACTGTTGTTGGTGGTGAGGGCGACGACTTGTTGAGGGGAGATCTCGGCAATGATACAGTTGCCGGCGGGCTGGGCAACGACAGCATTTTTGGCGGCAAAGATGACGATATCTTACTCGGTGAAGATGGCTCCGACTACATTTTAGGCAACTTAGGAAATGACACAATTAATGCTGGAAACGGCAACGATATTGCCTTTGGCAATGAAGGTGCAGACCTGATTTTTGGCTTATTGGAAAATGACACGCTTTACGGCGGCAAAGAAAACGACAGTCTCGATGGCGGTGAGGGCAACGACTTGTTGTTCGGCGGCAATGAAAACGATGTGCTCTTCGGCGACACCAATAACGATACCCTGTACGGAGGCAAAGCTAATGATATCCTCAGCGGCGGTGCTGGTTCCGATTTCCTCAGCGGCGATGTTGGGGACGATACTTTGACGGGAGGTTCGGGAAATGATGTGTTTTTCCTCAATCAAAGTTTGGGTAGCGACATCATTAATGATTTCCGCAAGGGAGAGGATTTAATTGGGTTGAATCCTGGTTTGAGTTTCAATCAACTCAGTATTACTTCCAGCAACAATCAAACTTTGATTACTGTGACGGACACCAATCAATTGTTGGCGAAGCTTAACGGTATTACCCCCGGTATTCTCACCGCTAGCGATTTCACTCAGGTAACAATCTAACTGCCGGGGGTAGGGTGCGCCATAAGCCGCCCGCCCGGTTAGAAGTGGTGAAGAAAGCTCTCAAACTCCTGAAATTTGGTGGATGACGTTAGCGCAGCCCCCCCCTACGGGGGCTACGCCAACGAATAGGAGCGATCGATCTGATTCTTTTCAACAGCGATCGGTAATAAATCTTGTTTATTGCCGATCGCCCACACCTAGAATGAGGCACATCCGTCTATTGCACTCCTGAGCTGGCTAGCCAGCTCAGGAGTCTCCGAATAAAGCAAGCTTTCTCAACACTAAATTGCAGATTTTGGGGAACTTTTTGCCAGCTATAAAAAAAGTTAAATTCATCAATTTTTTAGGGGAAATTTTCCTGGTTTTCCCTAATGTGAATGTATCAGGTAATAGCTAGATAGATTCTCAGGAATTAGGAACCCCAAAAAATCTTTTATGAATTTTACCTGACCCAGGCTTTCAAAGGCTTTGATCCACTACTTATCTCGCTAAGGGTGTGAATGGCAAATCTACAGAGAGAGGTTCCCCGTGCCGGACTATTTACATTACATTTTCTGCTGTTAATTGCTAAAAAAATCGCAAGTTTCACACAGCTTAAGCTGATTTGGGAGACAAGTCTCGGATTTCACTTAGGGATAAAATTCAACTTTTACCTAAATTTTAATCTCCCATATCTCTCACCGAGATTTTAATTCTGCCTACTGCCTTCTGCATCTCTAGCCTTCTGCTTTCAAGGTGAATCTACCAGCAAATAGTAAACATTCTCATGGGTATGCGAAATGAGTTCAACTTTTGCCACCAATATGGATTCACAATCTTTTCTCCACAATGCTGGTTCTAAATCTCTTGTCTTCATTGATTCCGACTTAGATGACTATCAAACTCTTGCCGATGGCGTGCTTCCCGGTGCAGAGATTATCATTTTAGATAAAAATGGTAACGGAGTCGAGCAAATTACTGCGAAACTGCAAACAATTTCTGCTGCGGGGGAAACTGTAGACCAAGTTCACGTTTTTTCTCACGGCAATTCTGGCAGCCTGCAGCTAGGTTCTGCAACGCTGACTTCGGATAATTTATCACAATATGAAAGCCAGTTGCAAGGGTGGCGAAATGCGCTAAGCGACCAAGCAGATATTGTGCTTTACGGTTGCGATGTTGCGGCGGGTTCGGGAAGCGATTTTGTCGATCGCCTGGGCGAGTTAACCGGGGCTGATATTGCGGCATCTAGCGATCGCACTGGCCGCGGTGGTAACTGGAATTTGGAGTTTGCCAAGGGTGATATTGAAGCACCGCTAGCCTTGACTCCAGAAGCAATGGCGGAGTATCAAGGGACTTTAGCAACTATTACCGTTACCAACAATAATGATAGCGGGCCGGGTTCCTTGAGAAATGCGATCGCCTCTGCAGCAGCCGGCGATACCATTCAATTTGCCTCCACACTTGCCAGCCAAACAATTACCCTCACTTCTGGTCAACTTGTCATCAACAAAAACTTGACAATTGATGCAGTTGGTGCAGCCAATTTAACCATCAGTGGCAACAATACTTCGCGGGTTATCCTCACAGAAGGTTTAACAAATGTTACTCTAAAAAACCTGATTGTTGCCAACGGCAAAGTTTCTGGAACCGATCCGAATAATGAGACAACTAGCAGCGGAGGTGGCATTAAAACTGGAGGTAGCAGCACTTTAACTTTAGAAAATTGCCAAGTCAATAATAATGTTGCCGGTTTCGGTGGCGGCATTTACACGGGTTTCCGCAGCACGACGACTGTCATTAACAGCAAGTTTAGCGGCAATGATGGTTCACTAGCTAACAATACCGAACGGGGGGGCGGCGCGATCGCCACTAAAAGCGGCGGTGTTCTGACTATCAGAGATAGCGAATTTACCAACAACAAAGGCAGCTACGGCGGTGCTGTTAATAACCTGTTGGGCAGCATGACGATCGAAAACTCTAAATTCACCGGCAACGTGACAGATAAAGGCGTTGGCGGGGCAGTTTACGTCGATGGCGCTAATGCTTCGGGGCCGAATGCAACCCCCGGCCCCGTTGCCGGAATTATTGCTATTCGCAACAGCGTTTTTGATGGCAATATCGGAGCGAGAGAAGGAGGCGCAGCCTTTTTGTTTGGTTATTTGCAAGATAAAGTGGTTTTGGAAAATAGCACTTTTATTAACAATAAAGCTGTTAAGGATCTAGCAGGAGTTGGAGGTTCGGGAGGCGCAATTCGTCACGGCAATGTGGATCTTACTGTAACAAACTCCACTTTTGCTAATAACCAAGCTGAAGATAATGGGGGCGGTTTGTGGGCAGGAGGGAATGGAAATATCAGCATTGTTAACAGTACATTTTCCGGCAACAGCGCTGCTAAGCAGGGCGGAGGAATGCTTGTCGCTAACAGAGATTCCTTTTCGACTAACATCGTAAATTCGACTTTTGCTCAAAATACCGCTGAATTTTCGGGAGGTATTGCTACTTTTAACGATCCTGTGAAATCGCCAATTACTGTCAAGAATTCGATTTTTGATAGGAATACGGCAAGTAATCCTTTTAAAACGAGGCAGCACACTGGACGGCAGCTAATCGATGGGGGAAACAATATTCAATTTCCCGCTAAACTGACCGTGGGAGATCCTAATGATAGTAATGTTACGGCAAATGTGACGATCGCAGACCCTTTACTCGGCCCTTTGGCAAATATTAACGGCGCTTTAGTGCGGCCGCTGCTAACAGGAAGTCCGGCAATTGATACGGGTACTGGTGCGGGCGCGCCGGCTGCTGATCAGCGCGGTGTGAGTCGCCCTCAAGATGGTGATAATAACGGAAGTGCGATCGTTGATATTGGCGCTTATGAATTTAACCCTACAGTCACGCCGACTCCAACTCCGACTCCCACTCCCACTGAGACTCCGACTCCCACACCGACTCCCACACCGACTCCCACACCGACTCCCACACCGACTCCCACTCCCACTCCCACACCGACTCCCACACCGACTCCCACTCCCACTCCCACTCCCACTCCCACACCGACTCCCGAACCGACTCCCACACCGGAACCGACTCCGACTCCCACACCGGAACCGACTCCGACTCCCACACCCGAACCCACTCCCACACCAACTCCCCCACCAACTCCGACGCCGACGCCAACTCCGGCGGCAGATGATTGCCTACTCGATAGCCTCAACGCCCCGCAACTAGATCCTGCCACCATTACCCCCAACCCCGTCCAACAAACTATCAACGGCGGCGACACTACCGACTTCATCATGGGCGGTGTCATCAACGAGTCAATTAACGGACAAGCCGGCAACGATATTCTTTACGGCATGGCCGGCAATGACAACATTGACGGCGGCGCAGATAACGACTCAATTTTTGGCAATGAAGGCAGCGATTTCATCTCTGGCAGCGCTGGCAACGATACCATCTACGCTGGCAAAGATAATGACACTGTTGTTGGTGGTGAGGGCGACGACTTTTTGAGGGGAGATATCGGCAATGATACAGTTGCCGGCGGCGTTGGTAACGACAGCATTTTTGGCGGTAAAGATGACGATATCTTGCTGGGTGAAGATGGGGACGACGACATTTTAGGCAACTTAGGAAATGACACAATTAATGCTGGAAACGGCAACGATATTGCCTTTGGCAATGAAGGTGCAGACCTGATTTTTGGCTTATTGGAAAATGACACGCTTTACGGCGGCAAAGAAAACGACAGTCTCGATGGCGGTGAGGGCAACGACTTGCTGTTGGGTGGCAATGAAAACGATGTGCTCTGTGGCGACATCGGTAACGATACCCTGTACGGCGGCAAAGGTAATGATATTCTCAGCGGTGGCAGCGGTGCCGATTTCCTTTCCGGGGATGTTGGGGACGATACTTTGACTGGAGGTTCGGGAAATGATGTGTTTTTCCTCAATCAAAGTTCGGGTAGCGACATCATTAATGATTTCCGCAGGGGAGAGGATTTAATTGGGTTGAATCCTGATTTGAGTTTTAATCAACTCAGTATTACTTCCAGCAACAATCAAACTTTGATTACTGTGACGGACACCAATCAATTGTTGGCGAAGCTTAACAATATTACCCCCGGTATTCTCACCGCTAGCGATTTCATTACTCTGTAGTTATTATACTAAATCCGGTTTGTCTCTACCCTCGATCATTCTGCGTATCCTTCGGCGGTTGAAACCAGGGCAACCACGGGGGGATTGCCCCTACAAAAACGAAGTCCGCCTCTGCAGACTGAGAGATAAAGGGAGTAGTTAAGCCGGATTTAGTATTATAGTATATTTCACTAAAAAGTAGCCAAGCATGATAAATATCCTCTAATCTTATGATGCTCTAGCCCACACCTATTAATCTATTATTCCTAATAAAGCGGACTTGAGATTATTCCGTTTTAATACGATCGCACAAATGTCTATCCTCCTCCTTCACATCGGCATTCGTCCGCAAATAATCCCGCACCCAGTCGCATCCATACTGGAGAAAATCGAGCTGGAAAATTCGCTCTAAATTCCACACAATTGCTGTGGTATCCTGACTTGCTGAGGCGATGAACTTCCCATCAGGGCTAAATGTCACTCCGAACACCCCATCCCCGTGTCCTTTTAAGGTTTGAAGCTCTTTACCATCGTAGCTCCAAAGTTTAACAGTGCCGTCAAAACTTGCTGAAGCGAGAGTCTTACCATCCGGGCTAAATGCCACTGAGAACACCGCATTTTTGTGTCCCTTTAAGGCTCTGATTTCTGTACCGTCGCGTCGCCAAAGCCTCACCATTCTATCCATACCTGCTGAAGCGAGAGTCTTTCCATCAGGGCTAAATGCCACTCCAGGTACCTGGCCGCGATGGCTTGTTAAAGTATGTAGAAGCTTGTAGTTGGGCTTTCCAGAGGCGATCGCATTATCCCACTGCCAAAGTTTGATAGTGCCGTCCACACTACCAGAGGCAATGAGCTTGCCATCGGGACTAAAGGCCACTCCGTTAATGTAATCGGTATGTCCTTTGAGAGTTGCCAATTGGGTGCCGTCAATCCTCCAAACTTTAACCGTTTTGTCCTCACCCACCGAGGCGAGTGACTGTCCATCTGGATGGAAATCAACCGCGAAAACTCTACCTTGATGTCCAGTAAAAGTCTTGATTAAGGTTCCATCTAGTCGCCACAATCGAACAGTGCTGTCATAACCCCCTGTAGCAATAGTGTCTCCGTTTGGGCTGAAATCTACTCCGAAAACTTTATCAGCTTGTTTGGGGAAAGTACGAATTAAACTACCATCAAGCCGCCAAAGTTTAACAGTATTATCACGACTGGCGGTGGCAATTGTCTTACCATCAGGGCTAAATTTTATGGTGTAAATTGATGCTTGATGTCCGTTAAGAGTCTTGAGCAAACTGTCATCAAGCTTCCAGAGTGCGATCGGGCCATCCCAACTGGATGAGGCAAAGATTTGCCCGTCAGGACTCCACGCCAATCCAGAGACGACATCCTTCGCGACTAGCAGGGTTTTTACCAGAGTCCCGTCAAGCTGCCACAGTTTGACTGTTCTGTCTAGACTTGCCGAGGCAAGCAAAGCACCTTGAGGGTTAAAAGCGATTTTGGTCACGGCATCGCTGTGTCCAGTTAGGGTTTTTACCAGAGTGCCGTCAAGCTTCCAAAGTTTGACTGTTTTATCGGCACTCGCCGAGGCAATGAGATATTCTGAAGGGCTAAAGGCAACATTCATAACTCTATCCGTATGTCCGGTGAGGGTTCGGATCAGTTTACCGTCTGCATTCCAGAGTTTAACTGTTTTATCTTTAGACGCAGATGCAATAGTTTGACTGTCCGGGCTAAAGGCAACGCTGTTAACTTCATCTGTATGTCCGGTGAGAGTTCTGTGCAGTTTGCCGTCTGTACTCCAGAGTTTAATGGTTTTATCTTTAGAAGCGGAAGCAATAGTTTGATTGTTAGGAGCGATCGCAACTTGTGAAATATTATTGGTATGTCCTTTTAAGGTCTGCCATAAGGTATAATTCGGCTTGACCTTGGTTGATTTTGTACTGTTTTTACGCCAAAGTTTAACTGTTTTATCCGCCGAACCCGAAGCAATTAAATCCCCTCTGGGGTTAAATACGACTCCCCAAACTGCATTGTTGTGCCCTTGAAGCGTTCCTAGTCTTGTACCGTCTTTTTCCCAAAGATCGATCGTTTTATCGGCAGAAGCTGAGGCTATGAGTTCCCCATCAGGGCTGAAGGTTACATCGTTCACCACATTGTCATGCCCCGATAAATGATTATAGTCAACTGCTCCATAAACAGCTTGATGGAGAGCTTCTTTAACTGAGCGTTCGCTCTCTGGTTCTACACCACCTAATTTTTGCAGTTGTCGCTTTCCTCTGATTGCCTCTATGAATGCGTCTAATTTTTGATTTGAGGCGAATAAGGCTTCGGAAGATTTGGCGATCGCTTTGATCTCACTGACAGCAGTTTGCCGATACTGAAAATACACCGCTACCCCCAATCCACAGGCGATAATTAATGCTATAGTTACTACCAATAGCAAAATTTTTTGCCGCTTAGAACTTTTTTTCTCTACAGCTAGTCTTTTTTGTTCTTCTGTTAGTCGGGCTTGAATTTCTTTAGCCCGTTCTGCTTCCAATCCTACCTGCATTTCTCTTCGGTCTAATTCTTCAGAAGCGCCTAAAAACTGATAATCTAAGTCACTCAAACTTTTACCCTGGGCCCAAGCTTGAGCATTTTTCAATGCCTGTCCGCGCAACAGTCGGGATTTATCTGTCTGCTTGGAAGTTATCCAAGCATCAAAGGCTTGAGAGTATGGACGCAAGGAAGCGAGATTTTTTTCTACCCATTTTGTGTTAAATACTTCTTGATAAATCTGGTTTCTTACCTGTAAAAAACCCTGGTATTTTACTACCAAACCAGACAGCAATAGTTCTACTTGTTCTCGCGAGTCATCGGTGGGTACTTCCACTCCTTGTAAGATTTTTTGATAGATGCCTAGTAGTCTGCCAGCACGTTGCTCATTTCTCAGGATGCGATCGCGGATCGTCTTTAAATGCTCTGGTTCATCTTGAGATTCCCAATTCTGGATGATGTGCGATCGCACGACCGATTCCACAAAAAATCCTTCAGTTCCCGGTGGAATTATCAGCACGTCACTGTGAGATTCTCGCGTCGCTCTTACTATCAATTGACACAGCTTTTGGCTCAGAAATGGTTGCCCAGAAGTCCAAGCTAATATTGATTTGATAATTGCCTCGGCATTACTAACTACACTCTCTAACCCTTGAGTTAGAGGAGAGGCTTCTTCCCAGGAAAAACCGTGCAAATCTACTGCTTTTCCGATATTAAAAGGTGTCCGATTTTTATCGGCGATTAAATCGCTGGGTGCAGCTACTCCGAAAATCGCGAAGGTAATTCGGTTGTATGCGGGATTAATGGCTCGTTGGTTGTAGCAATAACGAATCAAGGCAAAAAAGTCATCGACGGCAAAATCTAAGCTTAAAATACTATCAATCTCATCGACAAATATAAAAATTCGCTCATTCGGAAATTTTACTAATAATATCTCTTCAATAAATTGACTCAATCTTTGCAGGAGAGAAACTTCTTCTTGTTCTTGCCACCAGGTTTTTAAATTAACTTTTCCTACAAGATGGAAACTGCGCCACAAATCCCCAACGATTCCTTTATACCACTGTAAAGGAGTAATGTTTTCGCTACCGATGCGGGTCATGTCGATCGCGCTGCATTGAAATCCTTCTGCTTGCAGTCGGTGCAGGGTGCGAACGAGAAGGGAAGATTTGCCCATCTGTCGGGAGTTGAGGACGTAGCAAAACTCGCCGAGTTTTAAGGCTTGATAAAGTTCGATATCTGCTTGTCGTTCGACGTATGTAGGCGCATCAGTTGTGAGACTGCCACCAATTTGGTAAGAATAATCTTTCATAATTGATAGTTAATTGTTTCGGATAATTTAGCGATCGCCCACTCGATCGCACAAATGTCTATCCTCCTCCTTCACATCGGCATTTGTTCGCAAGTAATCTCGCACGCGATCGCAACCATCAGCCAACAAATCCACTTTCAAAACTCGCTCCACATCCCACAAAATCAGCGTATTATCCTCACTCACAGAAGCCACAAATGACCCATCCCCACTATACGCTACCCCCCGAATCGCCGCAGAGTTACCTCTGAGCGTCGTTAATTGGGTACCGTCAAGCTTCCAAAACTTCAGCGTATTGTCTACACTACCAGAAGCAATAATATTACCATCCGGGCTAAACGCCACCCCCCATACCGCGGCCAGATGACCTTCCAGAGTTCTCAGTAACTTACCATCCACAGTCCAAAGCTTAATCGTATTGTCCCCGCTGCCAGAAGCCAGAAATTTACCGTCAGGGCTAAATGCCACCTTCCACACAGCAGCAGTATGACCTTGAAAAGTTCTCACTAAAGTACCATCAAGCTTCCACAGCTTCACAGAACCATCCCCTCCTGCCGAGGCAATTAGCTGACCGTCAGGGCTAAATACCACCTGCCAAATAGGAGCATGATGTCCTGTCATAGTATGCAATAAAGTACCATCGGGCCGCCAAAGCTTGATAGTATTATCTTGACTTCCAGAAGCAAGAATTTGACCGTCAGGACTGAAAGCCAATGCAAAAACCGTAGTGTTATGACCTACCAAAGTTGCGATCGCTTTTCCGTTTCGAGTCCCGATATTCACCTTATTATCAATTCTGCCAGAAGCAATTAACTTGCCATCGCCACTCAGGGCAACAGCATAAATCGCAGCGTTTTCTACAGTGAAAGTCCTCAACAATTTGCCTTGCCGACTCCAAAGCTTAGTCGTGCCATCCTCGCTGCCTGTAGCAATTGTAGAACTATCCGAACTCAGTGCGATCGCCCAAATCCCGGCTTTATGTGCAGTAATCATCGTCCCGAATAGGTTTTGACTCTGCCACAGCCGCACCGTATTTTCTGCACCCGCCGAAGCAATAAAACTGCCGTCTGGGCTCCAAGCTATCCCCCAAATCGAGGCACTGTGACCTCTCAATGTCGTCCATTCTGTTCCGTCAAGATTCCAGAGTTTTACAGTTTGATCGCGACTTGCAGAAGCAAGAGTCTGACCATCTGGACTGAAAACAACTTCGGAGACTACAGCAGAATGACCTTCAAGCGTTCTAAGCAAAGTACCGTTTTTGTTCCAGAGTTTCACCGTTTTGTCTCCACTTGCTGAAGCCACAATCTGACCGTCTGGACTAAACGCTGCTGCAGATACCACAGAAGTATGACCCCGGAGAGTTCTTAACAGTTTGCCGTCTTTGTTCCAGAGTTTCACCGTTTTGTCTCCACTTGCCGTAACAATAGTCTGACCGTCTGGACTGAAAGCCACTGAGGGTACCCCAGCAGTATGACCCTGGAGAGTTCTTAACAGTTTGCCGTCTTTATTCCAGAGTTTCACCGTTTTGTCCATGCTGGCAGAGGCAATTGTTTGACCGTCGGGACTAAACGCCACTGTCCAGATACCAGCACTATGACCCTGAAAAGTTTTCAACAAAGTGCCGTTTCGCTGCCAAAGTTTTACAGTTCCATCATCACTTCCAGAAGCAATAAACTGACCGTCCGGGCTAAATTTTACAGACCGAACGATCGCCTGATGACCTTTAATTGTTGCTATTTCCGTTCCGTCCCGACCCCAAAGTTTAATAGTTTTATCCACACTTGTGGAGGCAATAAACTTACTGTCTGGACTAATGTCAATTCCTAAAGCTGCCATTTTATGTCCCGATAAACGGTTGTATTCAACCCCTTCATAAACCGCTTGACGCAATACATTTATCACTTGATCTTCAAGGTTTTTATCTTTATTGCCTAAGTTTTGTAGTCGGCGCTTAGCTTTAATTGCTTCTATTAGTGCATCCAATCGGCGATTAGAGGCAAACAGTCCCTCCGAGGAAGAAACCAGCGCTTCAATTTCACTCATCCGAGCTTCGCGCTCACTAATAACGGCTCGGCGATACTGAAAATAACTTGTTACTCCTAAAGCACCGGCAAGCAGCAGTGCAATACTAACAGAAAATAGTAAGCGCCTCTGTCGTTTCGCTGCTTTTTTTTCTTGAATTAATCGCATTTGTTCCTCTGCCAGCCGCGCTTCCACTTCTTTGGTGCGTTCTGCTTCTAAAGCTTGTTGAACTTCTCGCCTATCTAGTTCGGCACTAGCAGCTAAGAACTGATAGTCTAGGTTACTCAAGCTTTTTTCCTGCGCCCAGATTTGACCATCTTTTAAGGCTTGTCCCCGCAAAAGTCGGGAAAAATCTGTTTGTTGTGAAGCAACCCAAGCATCGAAGGTTTGCGAGTAGGGGCGCAGTTGCCCTAATTGCTTGTCTACCCATTCGAGGTTAAAAACTTCAGCATAAACCCTGTTTCTCACCTGTAAATAACCATTATTTTTGACAACTAATCCCGATAATAATAGTTCAATTTGTTCTGGTGAGTCATCAGTTGATACTCCTCCCGCTCTTTTGCTCAAAGGTAGAAATATTTCATTTGCTTGTAGGGGCAATTCCCCTGTAGTTGCCCTATAAAGATTTGGATCAGGCACGGGGGTACTGCCCATAGAGTCCTCTTCAAAGTCCCACAATGAAACAGAACCGCTGGTTAAGGGGGGATTATATTGTAAAATTTGCTGGTAGATGCCGAGTAATCTGCCCGCGCGTTGTTCGTTGCGAATAATCCGATCCTTTATGGTTTTTAAATGCTCCGGCTCATCCTGAGATTCCCATTTATTAATGATATTTTGTCGCACTAAATGCTCTACCCAAGCCTCTTCTGTTCCTGCTGGAATTGTTACCACTTTTTGCGGTGTACTTTGAGTTGCTATGTAGGCTAAATAGCACAGCTTTTGCGTCAGGAATGGCTGCCCAGAAGTCCAAGCCAATATCTGTTTGAGAATAGCTTGATAATTATTGACTCCACTTGCCAATCCCGCGGCTAATGGCTGGGCTTCTTCTAGTTCAAAACCTCGTAAATGTATCGCTCTACCAATATTAAAAGGAGTTCGTTTTTTATCAGCAATTAAATCGCTAGGTGTTGCTACTCCAAATATTGCAAAAGTAATGCGATTATATTCTGGATTAATTGAGCGTTGATTATAGCAAAAGCGAATTAGGGCAAAAAAATCATCGACAGGGAAATCTAGACTGAGAACACTGTCAATTTCATCAATAAATATAATGATTTGTTGGTCAAAAAACTTGACTAACAAAATATCTTCAATAAAATGACTCAATCTTTGCAGAAATGATACATCTTCTTCATCACGCCACCAGGTTTTTAAGTTAACTTGCCCTAAAAGATTGAAGCCGCGCCACAGTTCCCCAATCATGCCTTTATACCACTGTAAAGGAGTGATATTTTCACTGCCAATACGGGTCATGTCGATCGTGCTGCATTGAAAACCTTCTGCTTGCAGTCGGTGCAGGGTGCGGACTAAGAGAGAAGATTTGCCCATTTGCCGGGAGTTAAGGACGTAACAAAATTCGCCAGCTTTTAAGGCTTCATAAAGTTCGGAATCTGCTTGCCGCACTACGTATGTAGGCGCATCACTGGCGAGACTGCCACCAATTTGGTATGTTACCTGAGTCATGCCGTTTATGGGATAATTTGAAATAGAGCTTTTAGCATCAAAAAAGTTGGTTTAGGATGTGGTGCGATCGCTTGCTTTCCCCGATTTCAACTTAACGGCAGAACAGATTTTTCAGGTGGGGCAATAACTAAACAAAGTGGTGCGAACCAAAATAGAGGCGGTACAACTCGCAGCTTAGCGTACAGCGGTTGTTATCGATATGAAGCAGGCCCATACTAAATAATTTAGAAGCTACTATCGGATCTAATTCCACTCCGTGTTCCGATTTTACCACTTGTTTAAGTGCAACCGCAAGTTCGGGATACTCTTGCAATGTTGCCCAAAAACTCCGCAAGTAATCTTTATAAATTCCCGCTATTGTCGGAGCTTCTTGTAGTAGCTGATCTAGCCTGACACTGTTTTGACAGAGGTGGTAAAGAGCGAGCCGCACCAGATAAGGATGTCCCCCCACCATTGCCATCAGTCGATCGGCATCGGAACCCTCTGTCCAATCTAGTCCGTGACGCTGCGCTAAAGCAAGTATCTGCTCTTCTGTAAAATAGGGCAATTGCAGCGGTAAACCGACATTAAAAGGCGATTCAGTGAGCTTTAAAGGAATATAAATTTCTGTGGAGTGAAGAACGATTAACCGCAGTTTTCCCAAAGTTTCAATCCGCTTTGCTTCTTCATGCCAGCTTCGCAGCAGCGGCAAAAATTCTCTGGCAATTTTGGGATACTCAAAAATTCTATTTACTTCATTTAAAGCTAACACAAGAGGGGTACTTATTTGTGCTAATATATATTGTTGCAAATAGATAGTGCAGCTTACTTTGCTACCCATGTCTTCATCCCAATAATCATCTAATAGAGGTGGTAATTCTAGGTGACGGCTGATGTTGGCACAAAACCAGCGTAAAAATTTATCGATATTGGCTAAGACAGCTTCCTCGGCTTGCTGAAAATCTAAACTTACAGTTCGATAGTCAAGAGAAGTCGCGCGCTCTAAAATGCGTAGCAGAAGGGAACTTTTTCCCATCTTCCTGGGAGCTTTAATCCGCAGCACACTTCCTGGTTTGGCAATCTCTCGATAGGCGAGTTCTTCAATTAGCGGGTGATGGATATAAAATGGCGAACCGAGGGGCACGGGAGATCCGGGAAATTCTAAAGGTGTGGCTAGGCATTGGCTGCGGGTGAATGCTTCAATTAATTCTCGTTCCTCTGTGGTCAGGGAACGTGATTCTACACAAGAGCGAAAATTTGATTTACTAATAGATGTCTGCAAGATTTGAGAGAGAGATTGCCACAAGGATGAGGCGATGTTTCTCAGGTAATGCTCTCCGTAATGAGAGGCAGATGCGATACTTGTATAAGTCTTTCCTTCCCAAACTTGGCGGAGTATGATTTCTTGTACGGGATATAAATCTTTTTGTAATCGGACACGAGTTAGCTGTAGTACCTCATCTATCGTCATAATTTGCAATTATCCCGTCAGTGTATCGTTGATATTATCACTTATAATTGACTGTAAAGCTGAGAGCGATCGCCTATTGGATTGCCACACGCTCCTGTCGCGACATTTTTCATGGGGTAATTGGTCACATCGGTTAAATCTCTCCCGAAGAGTATCACTATCAATAATCAAGAATTCCCTCGCGCGGTGGGGGCGGGTGTATTTAACCTGTCTGCACTCTTCAAGGGTACAAGAGTGAACCCATCTCTACAGGTTTTTGAGAATGGTTCTCTTCGTTAAGTTAAATTCGTGACATCCGTTAAATCTGGTGATTTCCCCGTTGCCTGACCGATCGCTGAGTGCTATAACCTAATTTCAATGGGCGCTGGCGCTCCTACTGGAAAGGAATCTGTGCTCAGTTTTTCTTGATCGTTGGCCAAAATGTCATGTCGGTGTCACAGTTGATAGTGAAGGCAGAATTAAAAATGTGACAGTTGACTTTGCTAAAGCTTAGTCGATTGATGTTAAGTTAATTAACAGTAGTTTCAGCTCGCTGCATTTACTGCTCACAAGTGTTAAGTCCCAAACTCTAATTATTATTGGGGGGCTAGCATTTTTTTTAATACTCCTGTAACCACCTCTAAAAAATATTAGCAAATAACCGAGTTGTTTGAGGCAAATGGTTCATAAAATGTTTCCAAATTATTTTATTCCTCACGGCCATTGCTACTTGTGGAAGCCTGGATTGGTGGGGCTACACGTTTTGTCCGATGGTTTGATAGCCGTCGCTTATTTTTTGATACCGCTCACGCTGATTTATATTGTCAAAAAGCGGCAAGACGTGCCTTTTGACTGGGTTTTCATGCTGTTTGGCTCTTTTATTATCTGCTGCGGGATTACCCATATTATGGAAATATGGACGCTGTGGCATCCTAATTATTGGTTCTCTGGTTTTCTTAAAGGGATTACTGCGCTGATTTCGCTATGTACAGCAGCAGTGCTGGTGGAACTAATCCCAAAAATCTTGGCGATTCCCAGTCCCGCTCAATTGGCGGTGGCAAATAGGGCTTTACAAAAGGAGATTGGCGATCGCAAACAAGCTCAAGAAGCACTCTCGGAATTAATGCTAGAATTGGAAAAACGGGTTATTGAGAGGACGATCGCTTTAGAAGTTGCTAATGAACGTTTGCAACAGGAAAATCGCGATCGCTCTTTGGCGGAAAATTCATTGCGGCACTCGGAAGCTAAACTGCTAGAACAAACTCAGCATTTAGAGAACGCTCTGCAACAACTTAAAGGCGCTCAAGCTCAACTCGTGCAAACTGAAAAAATGTCGTCTTTGGGGCAAATGGTAGCTGGGGTTGCCCACGAAATAAATAACCCTGTTAACTTCATTTATGGCAATCTGATTCCGGCTGAGGAATACATTAAAGATATTTTGGAATTGATTAAGGCTTATCAAGTTTATTACCCCACTCCTGCACCGGAAATTGTAGACAAGATTAACAGAATTGATTTAGGTTTTATTTTAGAAGACCTGCAAAAACTTTTTCGTTCGATCCAAATTGGCGCAGAGCGAATTAGGGAAATTGTTAAGTCTTTACGAACTTTCTCCCGGTTAGACGAAGCCGAAATGAAAAAAGTAAATATCCATGAAGGGCTCGATAGCACTTTAATGATTTTGCAGCACCGCTTGAAAGAACAACCAAACCGTCCACCTATCCAAGTGATTAAAGAGTATGGAGATGTGCCAGCATTGCAATGCTACGCTGGGCAGCTTAACCAAGTATTTATGAATATTTGTTCAAATGCTATTGATGCTTTAGAACAGATTGTACAGGAGGGATATTCGACCAACGGCTATTGGGAAAATAATTTATCTGACAACTTACAAAACACCTATTGCCCACTGCTAAAAATTCGCCTCCGCACCCTTTTAGTTGATGGCAAGTGGGTGCAGATTCACATTGCGGATAATGGCACTGGCATAGATTATGATGCGATCGCTAAAATTTACGATCCATTTTATACAACGAAACCTATCGGTGCTGGTACCGGGCTGGGTTTGGCGATTTCTTATCAGATTATTCAAGCCCATGAAGGTTATTTGCGCTGCACTTCCGAGGTTGGGAGAGGTACGGAGTTTATTATTGAAATTCCTTTGCGCTCGCAATTTGGCGAGCGCCACCATCTGCACAAGCAAGCTGTTATGAACAAGCGGGGTTTAGGCGTTAATAAATAATGCTGAATCCAGCTACAATTTTCGGCTTATTTTATTTTTTTGCCTAACTTAGGCATCATCAAATCCATCTTATCTGCCAATAACAACTATTATGTGGGAAGCACTCAAAAATATCTTTTCCCCAACTCAGTATATGCCTCACGGTCATTGCTATCTTTGGCAAACGCCTTTAGTGTGGCTGCACGTAACTGGGGACTTTTTAATCGCGATCGCCTACTATTCAATTCCGGCGATGCTAATTTATTTTATCTTCAAGCGCCGCGATGTTCCTTTTTTAGGAATATTTGGTTTATTTGGTGCATTTATTATTCTGTGTGGCACGGGTCACTTGCTAGACATTTGGACGTTGTGGCATTCCGCTTATTGGCTGTCGGGGATTGAAAAAGGAATTACTGCACTGGTTTCCTGCTACACCGCCGCCTCGATGGTAACACTATTGCCCCAGTTTTTGTCCTTAAAAACCCCCCAAGAATTAGAGGCAATAAATTGCAAGTTGCAGACTGAGATTGCTGTGCGTGAAGAGGCAGAATTAGCGTTGCGCCACGCTTATGATGACTTAGAAATTAAAGTTCAAGAGCGCACCGCAGAGTTGACAAAAATTAATGGTTATTTAGAAGCAGAAATAAGAGAAAGAATAGCCGCTGAATCCGCTTTACGCGAACGAGAAACTAGGTTAACAGAACAACAAAATGGATTGCTAGAATTAGCCAAAAATTCTAGTATCTACGAGGGAAATATCGGCGATGCGTTGAGAGAGATTACGCAAATGGCAACTCGTACTCTGAATGTCGATCGGGCAAGTATTTGGTTTTATCAGGAAGATAAATCCGCAATGTGCTGTGCGGATATTTACGAACTGACTCCAAATCAACACAGCGCCGGTGCAGAACTGAAAGTTGCTGACTATCCTAGCTATTTCCAAGCTTTGAATACAGAACAGGTACTCGCAGCGGTTGATGCCAAAACCGATCCGCGCACCCTAGAATTTAGCGAATCTTATTTGATGCCTTTAAACATCTCGTCGATGCTAGATGTTCCTATTACCCATAAAGGGCAAATTGCGGGTGTAATTTGTTTAGAACATCAGGGAACGACCAGGAATTGGACGCTCGACGAACAAAGCTTTGCTAGCTATGTGGCGCAGATCGCAGCTTTAGCAATGGAAGCTCGCGATCGCAAACAAGCTGAGTTAAACTTGCGTTCTGTCACCGAACGCTTGCAATATTTGCTGGCGACTACTCCGGCGGTGATTTTTAGCTGCAAATTAGGGGGAAATTATGACGTAACATTTGTCAGCGATAATATTGTTTCAATGATGGGTTATGAAGCGCGAGAATTTGTTGATGGTTCCCTTGATTGGCATAGCCTCATTCACCCAGACGATCGAGAAAATGTTGCAACTGCATTCGCTCAGATAGTGGAAAAAGAAGCGATTTCCTACGAATACCGCGAACGGCACAAAGACGGTAGTTATCGCTGGATATACGATGAGGTTAAGTTGGTCAAAAATGCTGCTGGCATACCTGTGGAGTGCGTGGGTTATGGAGTAGATATTACTGCTCGCAAACAGGCGGAAGCAGCTTTGCAGCAACAAGTAAAAAGGGAGCGGCTCGTGAATTCCATGCAAGAGCGAATTCGTTCCTCTCTTAACCTAGAAGAAGTAATGACAATGGCTGTGGAAGAAGTCCGCCAGTTTTTGTCAACTGATAGAACAGTTATTTACCGCTTTAATCCAGATTGGAGTGGATTTATAGCCGTCGAGTCGGTATCCGTCGGTACGATGCCGATTTTGGGGATTGACATTAATGACCCTTGTTTTCGAGAACGCTACGTCTCTGTTTACGAGCAGGGACACGTCCGCGCGATCGAGAATATTTACACGGCAGGTATTTCAGAGTGCCACGTTAATTTACTGAGCGAGTTGGAAGTTAAAGCTAACCTCGTGGTTCCCCTTTTGCAAGGTGACAAACTATGGGGGCTACTCATTGCTCATCACTGCCGCAGTCATAGGCATTGGAACTCTTCTGAGATAGAATCTCTCAAGCAAATTTCCGTGCAGCTAACAATTGCCATCCAGCAATGCACCCTTTTTGAACAAGCCAAAACAGAAATTGCCGATCGCAAATTAGCAGAAACAGCATTACAAAAAGCTGTCGTAGCTGCTGATACAGCTAACCGCGCCAAGAGCGAATTCCTTTCTTCGATGAGCCACGAATTGCGGACTCCCCTGAATGCCATTCTCGGATTTAGTCAGGTGATGGTGCGCGATTCATCTCTCAACAATCAACACCAACAGCACCTAGAAATTATTAATCGCGCCGGTGAACACTTGCTTGCCCTGATTAATGACATTTTGGAAATGTCCAAAATTGAAGCCGGCCGAAGTCAGCTTAATGAAAGCAGTTTTAATTTAATGCGCTTGCTAAAAACCTTAGAAGAAATGTTTCGATTAAAAGCTAAATCTAAGAAATTGCAGCTAAATCTTGAAGTGGGTGACGGCGTACCGGACTTTGTTAGTGGAGATGAAGGTAAATTGCGCCAAATTTTAATTAATCTTGTAGGAAATGCGATCAAGTTTACAGAGAGGGGTAGCGTTACTTTGCGAGTGAAAAAGAAGGTAGAAGAAAGTTTGGTGGCTCAAACCGCAGAGTTTTCCGACACACAAACAAAACTTGTCGGCGCGGGTTCTGAACATTACGAAAGCTTAGCGGTTGAAACCGCAGCTATACAAAGAAAACCCGGATGGTGCACTGGTTTTAATCAGTCCGAAAGCTTGGCGGACTGTGATTGTGTAGACTCGACTCACCTTCACCCGGAATTGTTACGCCTTCAGTTTGAAATTGAAGATACTGGCCTTGGCATTGCTGCAGAAGAAATGAATAAGTTATTTGAACCATTTGAGCAAACAAAAACAGGTCAAAAATCTCAACAAGGAACTGGCTTAGGCTTACCAATTAGCCGCAAATTTGTACAAATGATGGGAGGAGATATTACTGTCAGCAGTACACCTGAATTGGGAAGTAAGTTTGCATTTGATATTCAAATCAGCCTTGCCCCTCCCAGCGAGATTAAAATCCTTAAACCGCAGAAAAAAGTAATTAGTTTAGCACCGAATCAACCAGAATACCGGATTTTGGTTGTTGACGATCGCGCCGATAACTGCCTAGTCATAGAGAGATTATTGTCACCACTAGGCATCCTCGTGCGAGAAGCTAGAGATGGTCAAGAAGCTATTGCTGTATGGGAGGATTGGCAACCGCACCTGATCTGGATGGATATGCAGATGCCTGTCATGGATGGCTATGAAGCCACCAGAAAAATTAAAGCTCATCCTCTCGGAAAACAAACTGTAATAGTGGCTCTTACTGCGAGCGCTTTTGAAGAGGAACGACAAACTATTTTAGGAGCAGGATGCGATGATTTCATGCGTAAACCATTCGAGGCAAAGATACTATTTGCGAAAATGGAAGAACTTTTAGGAGTACGTTACATTTACGAGGAATCTGTTGATGCACCACTAGAAAATGAAAACGAAATTAGCGGAGTGACTAGCAATCAATCTGTCGAGTCACAACTCGGTCAAATGCCTCTTGAGTGGGTAGAAAAGATATCTCATGCTGCTCATGAATGTTGCGACGATAAAATTGTTAAGTTGATTGAGGAATTGCCGAGCGAGTTTGCTTTTGCCGCAGAATACTTAACTACTTTGGTGCAGGATTTCCTATTTGACGATATTATAGATATAGCGCAGTCAGCAGTTGCAACGAGGTAAAAATAACAGTTTTCAACTAATCTTAACTTGGGAGGCAATTCTATTTAAAAAAGACCTAAGATTACGCCCCAATACCGTCTCCTTGCCATCTATTTTTAGCAAGGTAAATCGGAATTTCTACCGTTGGGTTTTTTTGAGGTAAACTTCTTAAGTGTTAATATCTTTCATCTTGACAAACTACCGTGAGCGATCGCATGGACAGCCATCAATATCCTACAATTCAAGCCAACATTTTAGTAGTTGATGATAAGCCCGATAATGTGCGGCTTTTATCTACAATCTTGACAGAACAAGGGTATCAGGTTCGTAAAGCACTGAACGGGCAAAGGGCGATCGCTACAGTGCTGGAGTTTCCGCCGACTCTAATTTTGCTGGACGTGATGATGCCAGAGATGAATGGATATGAGGTATGTGCAAAGTTGAAAGCTTCACCAAAAACCAGTTCCATTCCCGTGATATTCTTAAGCGCCTTAGATGACGTTTTAGATAAGGTGAAAGCTTTTGAGGTGGGAGGAGTTGACTATATTACTAAACCTTTTCACGGTAAAGAAGTATTGGCCAGAGTGGCAAATCAGTTAACAATTCAAACTCAACAACAGTTACTTCAACAGCAAACGAAGCAATTCCAAGAACTTGTCGAACGTTTGCAAAACGAAATTAAAGAGCGGCAGGGGGTGGAGGTAGCTTTACGGCTTGCTCAAACAAAGTCCGATCATTTATTGCTGAATATTTTACCAGCCGCGATTGTTGAAAATTTGAAAAAGGGCGAGGGTTCTCCTGCTCAGAGGTTTGATTCAGCAACAGTGCTTTTTGCCGATATTGTCGATTTTACGTCTATTGCTGCGAGAATGTTACCTCTAGAATTGGTAAATGTACTGAACCAGATTTTTTCCAGGTTTGACCAATTAACTGAAAAACACGGTTTGGAAAAAATTAAAACAATTGGAGATGCTTATATGGTAGCGGGGGGGTTGCCGGTGCCGAGGGCAGATCATGCAGAAGCGATCGCGAATATGGCCTTGGATATGCAGGAAGCGATCGCGGATTTTCAAACTGACAGAGGCGAACCATTTCAAATTCGGATTGGCATTCATACAGGGCCAGTAGTTGCTGGCGTAATTGGCACTAAAAAATTTATCTATGACTTGTGGGGAGATACTGTTAATGTTGCTTCTCGGATGGAATGTCAAGGATTACCGGGATATATTCAAGTTACTACTGCTATTTACGAACTGTTAAAAGATGGGTATTTATTTGAGGAAAGAGGTGCGATCACGATTAAAGGAAAAGGAGAGATGAGCGTCTATTGGCTAAAAGGTAAAAAAGATAATTCAGCGGTAGAAACCGATGCTTGTCAAACGAAGTCCACTCCTAGCGAACTAAGAGAGTACCCAAATACCCCACTTATTTAAGAAGTCGGGCATCTAACCTAGGAGCTAGGGATGAACGTCGAGCTAATCCTTAAAAAATGAAAATAATTTGCAGTTGCCAATTTGTATTTTCCCGGACGATTTCAATGCGATCGATAAATTCTCGAAAGTAAAACCTGCGTTCTGATTCTGATAAATCGAGCCAAAATTGGGGAAGGGAAACTGTTTGGGCAGTTTCTCGCAAATTCACTGGGGGTAGTTGCGCTAATTTGCTTTGCAGATCGGCAATTTCGGTGCGGATTTTGTAGGCTCTAAACTCTGCCGTTTCTGTGTCTAAAATGCCGCTGTCAATCAGGGCGGAAAGTTGCTCTATGATTTCTTGTTTCGATGCGATCGCCCTGACAATTCCTGCTTTAATTCCACTCATATTCGGCATTTGCAACCCAGCAACAGCATCGGGTAAATCCCGACAAATACCGGCGATGGTTAATTGCAAAACTTCATCGTAGGAAAGGCCGCTACATTTAGGCTGTTTTGGACAGTTAATCGGTCGCAAATAAAGGTATTCTTTTTCTTTGCGGTAGGAGGTGACTTTGGCAACTGTCATGGGCGATTTGCATTCTCCACAAATTGCTAAACCTGCGAGGGAACGTGGGGCGCTAGCGCTGCGAGGAGAAAGGCAGCGGTTGCGGCGCAGTAACCTATCTATTTGGGCGGCTTCTTCTCGGGAAATAATCGGGACGTGGGTGTTAGAAATTACTTGGCCGTTTTGATATTCCAAATCGCCTCGGTAGGCGGGATTTGTCAGCCAGCGGCGGCCGGTGCTTACAGAGATTTTTTTGTTGTATTTCTTGGCTAAATACCGCACGGAACCTCGCAAGGAACCGTAAATTAAAAAGTGTTCAAAAAAGTCTTTGACGGTGGGGGCGGTGGTTTTATCGATCGTATAACAATCTTTGCCGCGCCGGTAGCCGTAGGGAGCCTTACCCGGTGGAATCCGGGATTTGATGCGGTTGCGGGCGTGTCCTTTGCGAATACTCCGGCTGTGTTGGCTGCGCTGGATTTCTGCGAGGATTTGCAGCAAGTTTTGGCGGTTTCGCGGTTCTGTTTCTGCTTGTACGATGATTTCGACGCCGAGGTTTTCGAGTTGGGCGAGGTGCGAACACACTTGCTGTACGGTGTCGCCGAGTTCTTCAAAGCGCTGAATTAATAAGTATTTGACTGGTTCTGTTTCGCAGTCTTTGAGGAGTTGTTGCAGTTGTTGTCGCCCTCCTAAGTCTTGATAGGTGCGATCGACTTCTTGCCCCCAAATTTCCGGTGCGGGTGCTGCTTCGAGTAGCGGTTCGGTGTAAGAATAAGCGATGATTTTCATCTGTTACTCGCTGAGTTCGATGATGTTGCCATCGGGATCTTGGGTAAATAATGCCGATCGACCTGACGCGCTCATTTGGAACGGGCAATTGTGAGCGATTAACTGCTGTTTGGCTGCCTCTAAGTTGGCCACAGAAAATGCTAGATGTCGGTTGCGTCCCCATTTAGCCTTGTCTACGGCATCTGGGATAATTGTTCCACCTAAAATTAGGTGGAGCTGGAAGTCGCCGATTTGATACCAGATTCCGGGAAATTTTAAGTCTCGATCGATTTTTTGCAGTTTTAGTACGGTGCTGTAAAAGTGTTGGGATTGTTCCAGGTTGGAGATGAGGATGGCGCTGTGGAGGGATTGAGTAATTTGCATTTTTGTTGGGATTTATGGTTTTATTTTAACCGCTGATGCAGGCTGATGAGCGCTGATGAACGCAGATTTTTTTGAGGTTGGTTGAGTTTTTGATATGATAACATTGTCCGTCGCTATTAATATATCCATTATCAAGTCTTGTAACAAAAAACTGCCCGCTGGGAGTGTTTTTAACAATGGTTTCTCAAAAAAGTGCGATCGTCTCCAGAGCGGGCAAATTCCGTCTCCGCAATGTCTTGGTAGTTCCCTTTGTTCTCCAAATTTTGGCGGCTGTTGGCTGCGTTGGCTATCTCTCTTACAGAAACGGAGAGCAGATAGTCAACGATATTGTTAGTCAGTTGCGGCACGAAGTGAGTGCGAGAGTTTACGAACGTGTCCAAACCTATCTGGAAGCTCCCCCACTGGTGAATCAGATCAATCAGGATGCTGTACCTTTGGGGGTGTTGAACTTTGACGATTTGGAGCAAGCTAGACCATATTTTTGGAAACAAGTTCTGCAATTTAAGTCGATCGGTCACGCGGGAATTGCCAACGAAAAAGGTCAGTACCTGCGTGTGGGTTGGGTAAATCGGCTGGTTGGACTTGAACAACCTCAGCTTGCCCAGCAACTGATTCCGGGGGGCGGCGACTTGATATATTACAACCTTGACGATAATGGAAACCCGACAACAATCGACAAAAACACGCCCAATTATGATGTTCGCACGCGCCCTTTTTACAGAGTAGCTGTTGAGAAGAAACAGGCAGCTTGGAGTGAAGTTTATATTAATTTTGGCTACGGTACGCTGCAAATTAATGCGAGTCTACCCTATTACGATGCCGAAGGGAAACTAATTGGCGTGCTGACTTGCCAGATGGGACTAGATCAAATTCGCCACTTCCTGCAAACCTTAAGGGTGGGTAATTCCGGTCAAGTATTTATCATTGAACCCCAGGGTGAATTAATAGCCACTTCGCTTAAAGAACAGCCTCTGTCGGTGGGAAAAGGCAAAGATACAAAGCGGCTCAAAGCACAGGAAAGCAGCAACCCATTGATGCGTCAAAGTGTGGTTTATCTGCTCGATCGCTTCAAGCGTTTGGAAGACATCCATCAAACTGTTCAACTTGACTTTAAGTTTAACGGTGAGCGGCAATTTATCCAAGTTTCTCCGCTAACTGACAAGTACGGCCTCAATTGGCTGAGTGTAGTAGTAGTTCCTGAAGCGGACTTTATGCCGCAAATTTATGCTCACACTCGGCAGACTATTTTGCTGTGTATTGTGGCTCTCATTGTCTCTGTTGGAGTGGGTATTTTCACCGCTAGCTGGATTACTCGCCCCCTGAACCAAATTGCTCAAGCTTCAGAATATCTAGCAGGTGGTGCTCTTAACCAGAACGTTGCTTCCAGTCGGATTTTGGAAATTGAAACCTTAACCAATTCCTTTAACAGCATGGCGAGACAACTGCAAGAATCCTTTGAAACGCTAGAAGATAAAGTCAAAGAACGTACCTCTGAACTCGCCACAGCCACTAAACAAATTGCCACTCTCAACCAGCGCCTGAAAGCGGAAAACCTCCGCATGAGCTCCGAGCTCGATATGCTCAAACAAATGCAGCAGTTGATTCTGCCAAAACCTGCTGAACTTGCAGCCATTGAAGATTTAGATATTGCCGGATTTATGGAGCCAGCCTCGGAAGTAGGGGGTGATTACTACGACGTACTTTGTACTAACGGAGTTGTCACGATTTGCATTGGTGATGTCACCGGACACGGATTGGAAAGCGGCATTTTGATGGTGATGACTCAAGCTGCTGTCCGCACTCTTCAGGAAATGCAAGAATCCAACCCGGTGCGTTTTTTAGATACCCTCAACCGCACTATTTATAAAAATGTCCAGCGCATGAACTCGGACAAAAATATGACACTAGCTTTGCTCAACTATGCGGATAGCACAATTAGTATCAGCGGTCAACATGAGGAAACTCTTGTGGTCAGGAAAGGCGGTAAAATCCAGCGGATAGACACCATAAATTTAGGATTTCCGCTCGGCTTAGATGAGGATATTTCCGATTGGATCAGCCATGTTTTAGTAGACTTAGAGCCGGGGGACGGGGTGGTGCTTTATACTGACGGCATCCCCGAAGCTAGAAATATGCACAAACAATTCTACGGTATCGAAAGACTCTGTGAAGTGGTTTCTCAAAACTGGCATTTGAGCGCCGAACAAATTAAGGAAGCCACCATTGATGATTTGCGAGACTTTATTGGAGAACAAAAGGTTTTTGATGACATTACTTTGCTAGTATTGAAGCAACAGGGCAATATTGTGCATAATTTATGAGTGACCGAAAGCATCCAGGATACAAGCCCCCGGATTCATTCCGAAAGCAGACTCAGGACGGAGAAATAAAAAACCTGTATCCCATGAAACTTGCCCCCCGAATTTATCCGTGGGGTCGCCTCTAAAATCTAAAATCTAAAATCGATTGACGGTCGTCAACCCGGTTTCTACGAGGGGTCTTGGATTTAGTGGTCAAGCATCGAAGCCGAAACAGGATTTCGAGTTCCCCGTGTGTAAGTTCTAATATTTTACAGCGAGCGAGTCAAACAATTTTGCGCTTCCCGATTCGGAAGTTTAAATTATGAAACCACAAAGAAATTTATCACCATCTAAATCTCCCGAAGAACTCCATACCCAGCTACGGGAGTTGAGCGAAAAACTTGAGGAAGTAGAGGATGAAAAAAATAGCTATGAAACCTTAGTAGAAATTATCACGCAACACTCCACGGATCTGGAAAACCAGATCCGTCATAAAAACCGAGAGATGCAGACTTACATCGAGCAGGTAAAAAAAGTCATAGATGCAGCTATTGCTGTAAAAAACAATAGCTTTCAACCCCAGATATTGTCAGATGTGGCAGCGCGCAGTGATGCACTGGGAGAACTGGCACAGGTATTCTCGCATATGGTGCAAACGGTGAAAGCGCGGGAACAAGAATTAGAGAAACTTTTGCAGGCTTACGGACGTTTCGTTCCCGATGAATTTCTCCAATTTCTCGGCAAGCAAAGCATGGTTGATTTCCAGCTTGGAGATCACGTGAGCAAAGAGATGGCAATTATGTTTTCCGATATGCGTTCGTTCACCACGATGGCGGAGCAAATGACTCCTCAAGAAAACTTTGACTTCATCAATAACTATTTACAGCAAGTTAGTCCCGAAATTCGGAAGCACAACGGTTTTATTGTCAAGTATATTGGAGATGGAGTCATGGCAGTTTTTCCCGATGGCGTGGATGATGCTATTGGGGCAGGAATTGTGAAGTTGGAGCAGTTGCAGAAATACAATCAAAGCCGTAAAATAAATGGGGAGATCCCGCTGAAGATTGGCATTGGTATCCATGTGGGTGATACGATGGTTGGGATTATTGGAGATGCGAATCGGATGCAAGCAGATGCGATCTCTGATCATGTCAATCTCACCGCTCGTCTGGAAGGTTTGACTAAGTATTATGGCGTATCTTTATTAATTTCTGGAGATGTGGTACAACGTTTGAGTCAACCCGAAAAGTATCATATCCGTTTTTTGGATCGGGCTATTGTCAAAGGTAGACAAGAAGCCATTACAGTTTGTGAGGTGTTAGATGTTGAAGTAGAACCAGTGCGATCGCTCAAAATTCAAACTTTGCCTATATTTGAGGAGGGACTCCAAGAATATTGTCAGGGAAATTTTGCTAAGGCCATAGTTTGTTTTGAACAGATAGTAGCGCTAAATCCAGATGACAAGCCCAGTCAACTTTACCTAAAACGCATCCAATCGCTGTTAGAAAATAGTCTTCCGGCTAACTGGAATGGCGTGTGGAAATTCACCAAGAAGTGACCTTAATACATCAATTGGAGCGAGAAAAATCATGACATCTGGAAGCTTAAAAACAATGACACAAATCTTTGGAGAATTCATTGAAGAATTTCCTCCTGAACACGACTCCCTAGAACTTACATTTACCCCCAGTTCTCGCCCCATCAAACAGCGGTGGCGCAACAACAGGCTTTCAGCTCATTTTGTAGCCGATTATTTGTCTAGCTTTCTACCGGTGGATGAGGAGGATGCTAGCAGCGAGAAACGGATAAAAGAAAGCAAGGGAGCTGTGAGCTACGTAGCCAACGAACTGTTAGAAAATGCGATTAAATTTAATAACGATGATACCAATTACAAGGTCAGATTTGGTATACATTTTATTGGTGAAACAGAGGTGACGGCGGTAATTTTTGCCAGTAATAGTGTCACTTCAGAAGGGGCGAATAAGTTGAAGGAGTTTATTGAAGAAATTATGGCTTCCGATCCCAATGAACTTTATTTGCAGCAGCTTGAAAAGAATGCGGAATCGGAAAGTGATACATCGGGATTGGGATTGCTGACGATGATTAATGACTATTCAGCTAAGATAGGTTGGAAATTCGAGCCCAGGCCAGATAGTGATACCATCATTCTTACGACTGTGGTTCAAATTAGGGTCTAGTTTCTAGCATTTCAATATTTACTCTCTTGTGCGATCGCAATATTTTAGTCAGGAAACCAAATCACAATGGGCATTCAAGAAATTAAAGGTGAAGATTACAGGATTCAGTACGATCTAGAATCAGTCACACTCACTTTCCAAGGGGAACTCAGCCTGAGCGGCCCTGCAGAGTATGCACCAATAGCCGAGTTGTTAGATGAGGTCGCCAATGGCGAACCTCCTACTATTACCTTGAACCTAAAAAAATTGGAATTTGTTAACAGTTCTGGTATCAGTATGCTGTCTAAATTTGTCATTAGCGTCCGAAAAAAGAAAACGATTCAACTTTTGGTATTGGGTTCAAATGATATTCCTTGGCAACAGAAATCTCTCAGAAATTTAGAAAAGCTGTTGCCAACTTTGAAGCTCGAATTAGCGTAGGATATGTGTAAATTTTAACTACAGTTAACACAGGCGGGACGCCCGTGCCACAGTTAACACAGGCGGGACGCCCGTGCCACAGTTAACACAGGCGGGACGCCCGTGCCACACACAGTTAACACAGGCGGGACACCTATGCCACACACAGTTAACACAGGCGGGACGCCCGTGCCACAGTTAACACAGGCGGGGCGCCCGTGCCACACACAGTTAACACAGGCGGGACGCCCGTGCCACACACAGTTAACACAGGCGGGACGCCCGTGCCACAGTTAACATAGATAAATTTGGGTAAATTGCTTAAGTTTGCTGGATCGGCAGTTCAATGATAAACTCGGTTCCCTTGCAGGGCTCCGACTCGCACCGGAGCGATCCTCGGTGATTTTCTACTAAGATTTTGTAGACAATAGACAATCCTAAACCGGTACCTTTACCGATTTCCTTGGTGGTGAAAAACTGCTCGAACATTCGCTCTTTTATCTGTGGTGTCATTCCGCTTCCCGTGTCAGCAATCCGCACTCTCACGCGATCGGGCCCAGCTAACTCTGTGCTGATCGAAATTTTTAGCGCAGCATTGGGCTGATTTTGTGCTGCCTCGTCCAAAGCATCGATCGCGTTGGTAATTAGATTCATAAATACTTGATTTAGCTGTCCTGAATAACACTCTACAGCAGGCAATTTTCCATAATTTTTTACTACTTGAATGTCGCGACGGTCTATTTGAGAATTGAGACGGTTTCGCAAAATTAACACGGTGCTGTCAATGCTGTCGTGCAAATCGCACAGGGTCATGTTACTGTTATCGGTTCGCGAAAAGTTGCCCATAGATTTGACAATTTCGCGAATGCGATTGGAACCCATTTGCATGGAAGACATAACTTTAGGCAAGTCTTCAACTAGAAAATCCAGATCTATCTCTTCGATTTTAGCTGTGATTTCGGGACAGGGATTGGGATAGCATTCTTGATAGAGACGCAGCAGGTTCAGCAAATCTTGAGTATAAATTGCGGCATGGCTCAAGTTGCCGTAAATAAAACTAACTGGGTTATTAATTTCGTGGACGATACTAGCCATTAGCGCTCCCAGGGAAGACATTTTTTCGCTGTGGAGGAGTTGAGCTTGAGTTTGTTTTAGTTCGCAAAGTGCGCGATCGAGCTTGGCCGCTTGAGCTTCCGCTTTCGAGGTAGCAGCACAACTTTCTTGATAAAGTTCTACCTGTTTAAGATCGATTTCAAATTGTTCGATTTCGCTTTCTTGCTGGTATTGACTCACCACGGCATCGAAAGCTTCTAGCAAGTCGCCGCCCGCTGCTTCGACAATGTACAGCAGATGGGAATTTTCCAGCCTGAGTTCGGCATCGGGAACTTGCACCAAGGCTTTAATTCGATCGATATATGCGCGCACTTGTTTGTCTAAATACAGTGGCGGCTCAAAATACATTGCCTTGACAGTGGCTGAAGGGGGACTCAATAAGTTGATGCTGCTGCTAGTATTAATTAAGTCGCGGTGCGATTTTTCCATAAGCTCGATCGCCTCTAACAAATTCCCGCGCAGTTTTGCTCTTTCTGCCGCATTCGAGGAGCAAACTAACCTCATGCAAAAAAAAGCCGTTCGTTGGGAAAGCATTCGCTGGCGGCCGCTGATGTTAATTACCGCAGCACTAATTCTTCTGGCTGTCGTAATTTCTTCCAGATTAAAGTAGTTTTTCACTGCCGCCATTGGTAATGCCCCCGACTCGCCTAAATGTCTGTAGCTCCTGCTGACACAAGATTTAAGAGCCATAAAAAGTTTTTGTACAAGACACTCACCAATATATTCTGTATTTCGTAGTAGAGTAGTATACTAAAACACAATTATTTTACCGTTGTGGCATATCACAATTTTCAGGATTCCGCTTGTTGCACCGTTTTTCTTAACTATTCAAAAATTTACTAATAAACTTGGCCATGATGGGAGCTTGAGTTTGCGGCAACCCGTGAGCAGCATTGGGAATAATTGCTAACTCTGCCCCCGGTATCTCGCCCGCGTAGGTTTCACAGTGCCATTGAGGAATTGTTTCGTCACTATCTGCTGCGATAACTAAGGTAGGAATTTGCAATTTGTGAATTTCTTTTTCTACTGTATCAACTGCATCTTCTGGCCGCATCCGACTCATTAAAAAAGACCTTGCTACTGGTTGAGACATTAACTCCCTGCGCCACCCAGAAATTTGCTGCAATTGCTCACTTTTTCCCGCTAAACTAGCAAAAGGTTTTGCCAACTGCAAGGCCCAATCAACGGCTGGGGTTTCCCACAGCAGCGGCCGCAAAGCATCGTATTGACCACAAAAACTGTCGTCTCGAATTCCCGCAGGTGCTGCTAACACTAAACTGCTAACAGAATTAGGATATTTTAGGGAATATGCAGATGCTACCCAACCGCCAAAAGAATGTCCGAGGATGTAGCAGGGTTCGATATTTAGTTGTTCTACAACTTGCCGCACAAAAGCAACTTCTACAGCTACGTCGTAGCGGATTTCTGGTTTGCTGGATTCTCCAAAACCCAACATATCTAAACTGATGCACCGAAACTGAGATTGCAATAACTCAATTAAGGGCAGCCAGCAAGTCTTTTCTCCGAAGAAACCATGCAGCATCAATAAGGGTCGGCCGCACCCGATGTCCAGGTAGGCTGCTGTTTGGGTGGTGCTATTGACAAATGTACTTAATGTGTGCTTTTGTCCTACAAGTGCTTGAGACTGCATGGCGATCGACTCCTGATAGGTAAGATACCTTTGTAAAGGATTGTAACAAAAAAGCAGTTCAAACGTTAAACTTCATTACGGAGTACACAGTTAGAAATAGACCATGATATTGTCTATGATTATTAGAAAAAACTACAAACCCAAAGCAGGAGAACACCTTGAACTCTACTTTAAAACAGTACCCGGCTTGCTCTCTTCGCGAAGATGTCAGTGAGTACGTAGCACACCTACAGCTTCACATGACTTTACAAGCTCGCAACCTGCTCCCTACCATTACCACCGCTAAGGATAGTCGCGAACAACTGTTGCAGCAGACTCAGGCTCATTTTGAGAAACGTGTTTCTCGACAAGCTATTTAAACAAATTTTTCTGGGTCATTAAGATCGCCCACTGTCGATCGAACTTTCCCACATTTCAGCATCCCAGAAACCCGGTAGCCTCAAAAATACCGGGTTTCTTTTCGGCTAATTATGCAGGGAACCCGGTTTTGGGTAATATGCGTTGGGTGTGCTTTAAATTTAATGTCTATGCGAATTTCGATTATTGCATTTTTGACTTTGGCGGCGCTGGGTTGCGGCGAATTGGCAGCGCGGGCGATCGATCCGAGTGCCGCACTGACTGAGGCCCAGTTGAGAGAGGGAACCGCAGAGGCGCAGAGGGCACAGAGGGAGGAGGATGAGGTCATTGGTGATAACTTAACGTCAAACCCACCGTCTCTCTTGTTTGTAGCGAAGTCTAGATCCCCCCTAACCAAGGGCGGGCACGGGGGCACCGCCCCTACTAAGGGGGGGACAAGAAATATGCTCAAAGTCCCCCTTGTTAAGGGGGATTTAGGGGGATCTAGACTAGATGACAAGCGACGAACTGCAGAGGCACAGAGGGAGGAGGATGAGGTGAGTCTCACATCTGGCACCATTCTCCAGAACGGGCAAGATGCCCGTTCCACAAGAGATGAATTGTTTTGTGGAACAGGCATCTTGCCTGTTCATAAAAAGCTGATTGAGAATGGTGCAACCTCTCTCAAGAACGGTGCAGCATCTGTCAAGAACGGGCAAGATGCCCGTTCCACAAGAGATGAATTGTTTTGTGGCACAGGCATCTTGCCTGTTCATCAAAAGCTGATTGAAAATGGTGCAGCATCTCTCAAGAACGGTGCAGCATCTGTCAAGAACGGGCAAGATGCCCGTTCCACAAGAGATGAATTGTTTTGTGGAACAGGAATGTTGGCTGAAGTACGCGGGGTGCAGCGATCGGGTAAGGAATTGATATCACTCAAGTCCAACCACAAGAAAGATTTTACATCTCTGTTAAAAACTCCGGCGACGATCGCGACACAAGCCGAAATCCCCGAAGCAGTAAACAGCAACGCCCGACAGCTAGACGGAACTCTACAAATCAGTCAAGCGGGCAATGCTGAAGGCGTTTACGTTGCTGATGTGAAAATTCGCTTTGTCAATTCCAGAGGCGAAGCTGTTGATAAAAAAGGGAATCCGGTTGAGGGCAGAATTTCGGAAGATTTTATTCGAGGTGAGCTCAAACTCAAGGCGGGGGATAACTACAGCCGGGAAGTTGTACGATCGGATTTACAGCAGTTGCAGCAATTGGGATTGTTTGACAAGGTTACGGTTTCGATCGAAGAAGTTGGCACGGATGTTAATGTAATTTACAACGTTCAAGAGCGATCGGCTCGCTCTTTTAGCGTGAGTGCCAGTCTTAGTGATGATGTTGGCGTGGCTGTTCCTCTTTCCTATACCGATCGAACTTTCGGAACAACCCCGCAGCGGCTGGCGGTGGAACTTGAACCCAGCCTCCGAGGTATCCAGTACGATGTCCAGTTTGTCAGCCCTTACGTTGCTGCCGAAGACCGTTTGGGATACAGTGTGAGAGCTTTTGGCGATCGCAGAATATCGGAAATTTTCAACAAAGATATTGATTTGCCCAACGGGAACCGAGTTCGGGAAATTCGGATGGGGGGAAATCTCAGGTTTACCAGACCTTTGGGCGATTGGCAATCGACTTTGGGACTGAATTATACAAACATCAGTACGCGCGATCGCAACTTAAATATCGCCCGCCGCGACGAACTCGGCAATCCTCTCACTTTCAGCGGCAGCGGCGTTGACGAGTTATACACTGTTTCTTTTGGTGCCATGCTCGATCGGCGGGACAATCCCTTCAACCCCACCAGTGGCTCAATTCTCAGCCTCAGCACCGAGCAGTCGATACCTCTGGGGCGAGGTAACATTGTGAGCAACAGGCTGTTAGCCAATTATATACATTATGTACCAGTAACTTTGCTCGGCATCAGCGAGTCTGAAGCCTTGCCCGAAATGCTGGCTTTTAACTTGCAAGCGGGGACGGTAATTGGGGATTTGCCACCAACGGAAGCTTTTCGCCTCGGCGGCCGCAATTCCGTGCGAGGTTACGATAGCGGGGATATTGGCAGCGGCCGGAGTTATTTTTTAGCTTCCGGCGAATATCGGTTTCCTGTGGGTCAGGATGTCGGCGGCGTGATATTTGTTGATTTTGCGTCGGATTTGGGAACGGGAGATAGTGTACTCGGAAAACCGGCGCTAGTCAGGGACAAACCGGGGACTGGGGCGGGTGTTGGGGTGGGTGTGAGGGTGCGATCGTCCTTTGGATTAATTCGCTTAGATATGGCTGTTAGCGACTCCGGCGACATCAAACTTATACTCGGTACAAAGCAGCGATTTTAAATTAGTCATCAGTCAGTAGTCATTAGTCACAAGTTACAGCATATTCTGGAATATGCTGTAAAATCGAGTCAACAGTTAACACTCAACCATTCAGTTTTTCCACCCCTCCTTCTACAGTCAACAGTCAACAGTCAACAGTTAACAGTCAACAATCACGGACGGTGCAACCGGAATTGATATAAATGCTTAACGCTTGGGTTTTTTCACATCAACATTTTTCGGTTTAGCAGCCGGAGTGCGCGGATAAAACTTAAACTTATTGAGCGCAGCACTTGCCGATTTAGCCACACCGCTATCTATATCTCGCAAAGCTTTTTGTAGCAGCGGAATCACTTTTTCAGACTTAATCATTGCTAGTGCTTCCACAGCAGCTTCACGCACCTCCGGGTGAATATCTTGAGCTAATTTTCCCAAGGTTTCTATTGTTCGCTCACCTTCGGATCTCAGAGCATTAGCAGCAGCCATTTTACCTAAAGAAGACGCTGCAAACTTGCGGGTTTCTTTGTCCTGACTTTGAACGCATCCCATCAACTGCGGTAGGGAATAGCTTGGTGCTTGTCTGGTAATTGGAAGCTGTTGTTCGACTGCTGGTTGATGTATATCTATTGGTTGTGGTTCCGAAAAATCTGTGTAATTTAACTCTTCTTGAACTTCTGTTTGATTTAACTCACTTGACAGTTCTTGCCAAACTTCTTCTTGTGATAAACCTTCGGCAAATTCTGTTGAATTTAACTGACTGAACTGCTGATCGGGGACTTCTTGTTGTTGTACATTACTTTCGTACTGCTCTTGCAAAGACCTGATAGTAGCTTGCATCTGAGCTTCGTGAGCTTTCAACTGCTCGTGAGCCGCTTGCAACTGACTCTCGTATTGCTCTTGCAAAGCCTCCATATTTAACTGCATCTCAACCTCTCGGTTCTCATATTCCTCGGCAATTTGCCTCAAGCGAATTTCGTGTTCATTTTGCAGGTTTTGCAAATGTTGCTCCATCTGAGCTTGATAACTTAGATGCAATTCGTCAGCAACTCTGAGTAAATGATGTTCGTGTTCTGCTTGCAAAGATTGGATATTTTGCTGCATCCTAGCATTGTTAGCGGCTTCTAATTCCTCGCTGATTTGCCGCCGCAGCTCAGGCTCGTGTGCGCTGACAACTTGTTGGAGCTGACTGTCGCGTTCTGCCAAAACTTGTTGGAGCTGATTTTCGTATTGAGCCGCAACTTGTTTGAGCTGGTTTTCGTATTGGGTAGTAACTTGTCTGAGTAAATTTTCGTGTTCGATAGTAGCTTTTCTAAGCTGATTTTCGCGTTCTTGTTGCTGAGATTCGACAGCTTGTCGCACCCGAGACATCTGAGCTAATTCTATTTCTTCACTAATTCTGCGAGTTTGCTGCAAGTATTCTTGTTTTTGCTTGTTTAAGCGCTTTTCCACTAACCAGTAAGCAACTGCTACCCCTGCCAAAAAACCTACGATCGCCCCTATGATACCCACAACTGAGATCCTCCCGACAAAATAGTGATGCTGGACTTTTTACATTTAACCATACAGCCTCCTGTAACCGCCCAGTAGCAACAGCCAGGCTGTCACTGCTAGCCAGTGAACCGCCACCGCAGGCCAGATAGAACCGCTTTGCAGGTATGCGAGGGAGCACGCAACTCCCAAAATTGCCGCCAGTAGCAAAAATACTGGATTCATAAAGGTCGATCGACCAACCGGATAAAAAGTCAGCGCGTTCAGCGGGTGGTAAACTACAAAAGCCGCCAAACTCGCGCATCCCCAAAACCACAGCATTAAGCCAGAAGCCTTCTCGAACGGGTGTGGCAGCATTAACACCCGGAACAATAATTCCTCGGTGATGCCCGGACTTAACAAACAGCCAAGAAGCACTCCCACAATTGTACGCCGAGAGGTTTGCACGTCTACTTTTAGAAATCCTGACCAAAAACCAATGGAAAGAGCGATCGAAGTGTAAACCAGCGCGAGCATAGCTGCAACCAGCCAATCGGTGAAATCGGGAATAGTTGAAAAAGCCAGGGTGATGCGGCGTATCAGGAATCCCGGCAGCGCCATCGCACTAAAATTTAACATAATCAAACTGATCCTTAAAATTTTCAAACAGATGTTAACAGTAAGTTGAGCCGTTTATTATGCAAAACCAATCATTGCCGCCCGTCAGAGTCCGCGTTTTTGTTTCGGGATTAGTTCAAGGAGTAGGATTCCGATATTCAACAAGGAATCAAGCAAAGTATTTCGGCCTGGGCGGCTGGGTAAGAAATCTCCCCGATGGCCGTGTCGAGGCTGTCTTTGAAGGCTCCAAAAAAGCTGTGGAAGGAATGATTGCTTGGTGCCGCCGCGGCCCCACCGGTGCTACGGTTAGTGAGTTGGTTTTGGAATACGAAGACCCGGAGGGCGAGCGCACTTTTGAGATCCGCCGATAATACAATAAACGGCATAAACTGCGGTTGAAACCCCTACTATACAAACGAAGTCTGCCTAGTCTAGGGCAGGCTTCGCCCAAGCAGACTAAAGAATAAATCCGATAAAAAGCGCGAACTTGATATTGCCAATTTATCAATGATGAGCAAGTAAACTTAAATTAGCAAACAACTGAGCAACTTTGGTCAAATCTTTATCTCCCGGCGCTATTTCTACGCCGCTAGAAAGATCAACACCGCTGAAGTTATTGCCGATCGCACTATCAATTGCATTTAAAATATTATCGGGTGTTAAACCGCCCGCCAGCAGCCAAGGACACTGGGGTCTAAACTCTGATAACATCATCCAGTCGATCGTTTTGCCAGTGCCGCCGAGTTGATTGGGATGGTAAGCATCCAGCAGTAAAGTATCGACACGAACAGCATAAACAGCAGCGGTGGCTAAAGTTTCAGGAGTCTTAACTCTCAGGGCTTTGATAATTTCAATTCCCGGCAAAAACTCCCGCAGTCGATCGCAATATTCCGCTGTTTCATCTCCATGCAACTGCACCCCGCTTAAATTTGACTCTGCCGCTACTTGACAGATATTTTCTATTGTGGTGTTGGCAAAAACGCCAATGCGATCGACATTTTCCGGCAACTGCTCGACAATCAGGCGAATTGTTTCTGGGCTGACATAGCGGGGGGAAGCCGGCACGCAGATAAACCCCAAAGCCTGGGCTCCCAAGCGGGCGATCGCAATTCCTTGGTCTAATTTAGTGATTCCGCAAATTTTAACCCGCACTCCTCGTCCTCCGTTCCGAATTTGTATCAAAATATCAACGAATTGTTAACTATTAAAACAAATCTTAGTTTAATGCAAACCGCTTTTTATAATCTTGGAAATCAATTTATCTGTGAAATCAGGAGATAAGAACATGATCACCTCATCTTTGCTGTTAGCCGTACAATCTACCGCTCCCTCAACACCAGAGTGGTCGCCACTGGTAGGACTGACAATGATTTTATGCAATTTGCTGGCGATCACGATCGGCTACTACGGCATCTCCAAGCAAAACCGAGGCAAGGGCCCTGCTTTACCCGTTGCACTCCCTGGAATGTTCAAAGGCTTCGGCGTACCAGAATTGCTGGCAACAGCCAGCTTCGGCCACTTGCTCGGAGCCGGAGTAATCTTGGGCTTGGGTAACGCCGGAGTTCTGTAAAAATCAGGGGAAAGGCAAAGGAAAGGGGAAGAAAAGATATAATAGAAACTCTTTCTTGCTCTCCTTTCCCAGGAAACTTCATGCAGACAGGTTGGCGAATCGGCTCTTTATTTGGCATCCCCCTAGTTATAGATTATTCGTGGTTTATAATTTTAGCCTTAGCAACCCGCGAATACGCCAGCAGTTACCGCCTGTGGGGGCCTGCGCTCTCCTGGAGTGCGGGGTTAGCAATAGCTCTGCTACTGTTTGCTTCCGTGCTCTTGCACGAACTCGGACACAGCTTGGCGGCGATATCGCAAGGCATTAAAGTTAATTCTATTACCTTATTCTTATTTGGCGGAGTAGCTTCGATCGACTCGGAATCAAAAACTCCCGGTCAAGCTTTTCAAGTAGCTATTGCCGGCCCTCTCGTCAGCTTTGCGGTGTTTTTAATCCTCGGTTTGGGTTCTCAAGTTCTGCCCCCGAAAAGTTTGCTAGCAATTGTCACCGAAAGGGTAGCACTAATCAATCTCGTTTTGGGATTATTTAACTTAATTCCCGGTTTGCCTTTGGATGGAGGACAAGTTTTAAAATCAGCTATTTGGAAAATCACCGGCTCTCGATTTGCCGGCGTTCGCTGGGCGGCAAAAACAGGACAAGTTTTAGGTTGGCTGGCTGTTGCTTTGGGTCTGAGTTTATGCTTTTTAGCGCGCGAGTACGGCGGCTTGTGGATTGCGCTGATCGGCTGGTTTGGCATTCGCAATGCCACTGCTTATAGCAGATTGACTTCACTGCAAGAAGCCCTGCTCAAAATTAAAGCCAGCGATGCGATGAGCCGCGAGTTTCGAGTTGTAGATGCAGATTTGACTCTGCGAGAATTTGCCGATCGATATTTGTTAGAAGTCAATCCGTTTCCATTTTACATTGCTGCGACCAACGGCCGGGATTTGGGCTTAGTGTCGATCGACGATATCCGCTTCACAGAACGCAGTCAATGGCAAGTTCAGACTTTGCACAACATTTTGAAACCCCTCGGCAAAACCCCCACAATCTCGGAAAAAGCCTCCCTCGCAGAAGTAATTAACAGCATGGAAGCCCGTCAACTCCCCCGAATCATCGTCCTCTCGCCGATTGGTTCAGTAGCGGGGACGATCGATCGGGGTGACGTGGTTAAAGTTTTGGCAAAATACCTCAAACCCCAGATTTCCGAAACAGACATCAAGCGCAGCAAAGAAGAAAACAGCTATCCGCAGGGATTGCAATTAAGTGCGATCGCCAAAACCGCACAGGAAAATTAAAAATTGGGCATCGGTAAGGGGCATCAGCGATCAGTTAAGATGTAGCAAACTTTGTCACTCAGGGTTGAAACACTAAATTTTATGCCCCCATTCTTTAAGAGAATTTATCATAAATTTGCGGAGGGACTTTGGAAAAATTTAACTCATTTCTTCCCCTACGCTGACTTGCAACCTGTTGCTATCATCTGGATTGTCGTGACCGGAACTCTATTGGGAGTGCGGCATTTAGGCGGGTTGCAGCCACTAGAATTAAATGCTTACGACCTCATGGTGCAGTTGCGACCCGATCAGGGCCCTGACCCCAGATTACTGGTAGTAACAATCACAGATCAGGACATTAATACTATTGAAAAATGGCCCATTTCTGATCGCACTTTAGCACGAGCGATCGCAGAAATAGCGCGTCTTGAACCCACAGCTATTGGCATAGATATAATTCGCAATATTCCCTACGAACCGGGGAATGCAGAATTAGTAACTCAATGGCAAAACCCTAAAGTAATCCCCATTACCTTGATCGGTAACTCTAAAGAAGATTCAGCGCCACCACCTCCCAATATACCAGAAAAGCGGGTAGGATTTAACGATTTAGTCGTCGATCCCGACGGTATACTGCGTCGCAATTTGATGTACGCCAAGAATGGTAAAACGACATTGACTTCATTTTCAATGCGACTAGCTTTTGCCTATTTTAACAACAAAAAAATAGATTCTAAACTAATAGAAAACAACACCCTCCAGGTAGACAAAACAGTATTTTCCAAGTTGCGATCGAACTCAGGAGGTTATCAGAAAATTAATGCCCAAGGCTATCAAATCCTGCTCAATTACCGCTCTCCTGAAAATATAGCAAAAACCGTGACACTAACTCAAGTGTTAAAGGGAAAAGTTGACCCGAAATGGGTGAAAGGTAAAATAGTGCTAATAGGCGTTACAGCCCTAACTGCCAAAGATTTATTTTCCACCCCTTACAGCGCTGCTGCAAGCGGAAACCAGCCGATGCCGGGGGTATTAATTCATGCAACTGCCACTAGCCAAATTCTCAGCGCAGTTTTAGATGGGAAAGGGCTATTTTGGTATTGGGACGAATGGCAAGAAATTCTCTGGATCACTGTGTGGAGTGCAGTGGGCGGCTGTTTAGCTTGGCGGCTAGAAAAATCGCTGAATTTGATCGTGATCGCGATCGCAGCTTGTGGCTCATTATTCGGATTCACCTTTTTCCTCTTCATGCAACAGGGGTGGATACCTGTAATCACTCCAGCCCTGGCACTTTTAATCACCGCAGGAGTCGCAGTCACCTATAAATACGAGCAGTCGAGGCAACAGCAAGGGATTGTGATGAAATTATTAGGACAACAAACTTCACCCGCGATCGCAAATGCCCTGTGGAAAGAGCGCGTCCATCTGCTCGAATCAGGGTTATTGCCCGGTCAAAAAGTTACTGCTACCATCATCCTCACAGACTTGCAGGGTTTTAGTACAATCTCCGAAAAACTACCGCCAGAAGTGGTAATGAGTTGGTTAAATGAGTATTTATCAGCAATGGCCCAAGAAGTCCAAGCACATCAAGGCGTGATTAATAAATTTACCGGAGATGGAATGCTGGCAGTATTTGGCGTACCCATTCCCCGCACCACTCCAGAAGAAATTGCAGAAGATGCTCGCCTTGCCGTATCTTGCGCTTTAGCCATCAGTTCCCGCTTGCCAGAAATGAATCAAAATTGGCTCGATCGCAGTTTACCGGCCGTAAAAATGCGAGTAGGCATCTTTACAGGGCCTGTTATGGTGGGTAGTCTGGGAGGCACAACCCGTTTAGAATATGGAGTGATCGGCGACAGCGTAAATATTGCCTCTCGACTCGAAAGCTGCGAAAAGGAGCGGCACGAGGACACTTGCCGGATATTGATTGCAGAAGAAACCTTTCTGCATCTGGGGGACAAATTTGAGGTAGAATCTTGGGGAGCTTTGCCTTTAAGAGGCAGGGAACAAAAAGTTAATGTCTACCGGATTTTGGGAAATAAAAAGAAATAAAAAGAGAGAATCTATTCATAAAAATTCAGGGAGTTAATATGAAAACAATTACTAAATTTATCCTCAATCTGACATCCGTTGGCTCAATAGTATTGATAGCAACACTTAATGCTTCCCAATTAGCAGTTGTGGGACAGCCGACTCCAGACGTAGATGGCAAGCCAATCACTCAATCGGGAGGGCCGCGCTTCAGTCAGCCTACTGAAGATATAGATGAGCTGCCCCCCACTCAACCGGGACGGCCTGTGCGCGGTGGCTGCGCGAGCATTAGTCAGCTAGGTCTCACAGCCTTAATGCCTACAAATAAGATGGGACGGACTGTTTCCGACTATCCAACGTTCTTTTTCTACTTGCCTCCAACAGAGGCGGAATCAGCCGAATTTACCCTACAAGATCCAAGCGGCAAGGAGATTTATAAACAGGCTCTCACAATTAGCAATTTATCAGGGGTGATCGGGGTTAGTATCCCCGCTAACCAAAATGTGCCGCCCTTGGAAGTAGGCAAAAGTTACCGTTGGAATTTTACAGTGATTTGCGACTCTCTAGACCGATCGGCAGATCAGATCGAAATCGGTACTGTACGGCGAGTTGAACTCAGTGCAGATATCCGCAGTAAATTAGAGCAGGCTGATCCGCGCCAGAAAACCGTTATTTATGCTGAAAATGGGATTTGGCAAGATGCCCTCAGCACCCTAGCTGCTGCTCGCCGCGATCAGCCTAATGATACAACGTTCAAGGCTGATTGGGAAAGCTTGCTGGATTCAGTGACATTGGGCGAAATTGCCAAAGAGCCGATCGTTCCAACTCAGCCACAGCCATAAGCTGTACTGCATATAAATTTAACTTTTTTGGCAACGTTAGAGCAACGGGCTAGAAGAGTTTTAATAAAAAGAAGTGTACAAGTTTTTAACTTGTATCAGTAACAGCCAAGATGGCTGTTCTACAATAAAAATTCTTTCTTGTGGAACGGCCATCTTGGCTGTTCCCAAAAGGCGGCCGACTTTTTGACATCCCCCACAATAATTATTCCAAAAATCTCTTGTGGAACGGCCATCTTGGCTGTTCCCAAAAGGTGGCAGTAAAGCCCGCCCCCAAATATGGAGGTTAAATGTGAAACAGCTTATTACTTGTTAATTCCAAAATATCCTGCCATTCCTGATCCGAAAGCGGCCGCACCTCCAACTCAATCTCAAAACAGCGACAAGCCGCCGCACTCAAAACATCAATTACAGTGGCAATCAAATCATCTCCTCCTTCAGATAGAGGTAATTGCACAGGAATTAATTGCTCCCCAAACACTTGAGAAAACAAACAAACATCCGGCTGCAAACGCATCGAACCGTGCTGCAAAATAGCATCACCCCGTCGCAATTGCGCGCTACCAATTAACTTGTGGCCATCAAGTGTAACTAAATCCGCACCCGTCGCAGTACCAAAACAATTCGGATTGTGAATATAACCCCTTCCCGCTTCCCCATAGTGCAAATCCAACCCCATCGCCCTCCAACCCTCAATCAAAAACTCGCAAATAGTCTGATAAGCTTTCATACGCCTGCTTCCAAATCCCGACGCCACAACTGCATAAGTTAAATCCCCTTGGTGCAGCACGGCGCGCCCGCCGCTGGGCCTCCTCACCAACTCCACAGGCATTCCCCGCCAAGACAAATGCTGCCAAAACTCCGGCCACCTGCGCTGGTGGTAGCCCAAGGAAATCGCCGCCGGTTGCCAAGTGTAAAATCGCAGAGTTGGCGGATTTTTCCCCGCTAGATGCTGTTCCAGTAGCCATTGGTCGATCGCCATCTGCAACCTCCCAGACGCTTGTAGCTGCGGAATTAAACGCCAAACAGAATTAGCCATCAGTCACGAGTCCTTAGTTTCTACTCAATAATTCACAGAATGTTTTAAAATTAGTAACAGTTTTTTGGGCCTGTCTTCTAAGTTGGTGCAAGTTTCACGCCAGCCGGTGCTTTAGAAATAAATAGAAAAAATAATCGCAGAACCATGAGCAACAGTGTAATTGTCATTAACGACGAAAAATTTGAAACAGAAGTCCTGAAAGCTGAGCAACCAGTGCTTGCCTATTTTTGGGCTACTTGGTGCGGGCCTTGCAAACTGATCGCGCCTTCGGTAGACTGGGTGGCGGCCAACTACAGCGATCGGCTGAAAGTGGTTAAAATGGAAATTGACCCCAATCCTAATACTGTCAAGCAGTATAAAGTAGAAGGAGTCCCAGCTCTCAGGCTGTTTAAAAATGCCGAAGTAGTGCTGTCTCACGAGGGAGCTATTACTAAACAAACTTTGGTCGGTTTGCTCGACGCTCACTTATAAAGTTTGGAAATGATTCGGGAGTTTCCAACTCCCAACTTACAATTATAGAAATCGCAAATATTTTTTTAACATCTCTCTTTTCTCCTCGATATTCCTCTCTGACTCTGCGCCCTCTGCGCTCTCTGCGGTTACTAAAAAAAATCACAAACTCAATAAAAATGCCATATAAAAAATAATTTAGATGGGATAAAAATATTTCTTAAAATTCCACAAAACTATAGAAAATATGCAATTTGCTAAACGTTTAGAACCACTGCAATTTAATGTATTTGCCGATATGGATCGGGCAAAAGCTCAAGCTAGAGCAGCGGGACAAAATGTGATTGACTTGTCTCTGGGTTCTTCGGATTTGCCGGCGGCTGCTCACATTACAGATGCGATCGCACATTCTCTGTCCGACACCAGCACTCACGGCTATTTGCTATTTAACGGCACAAGAGATTTTCGGGAAGCAGCAGCTATTTGGTACGAGCAAAAATTTGGGATTGCAGTCAATCCAGAAACAGAAGTGCTGCCGTTAATTGGTTCCCAAGAAGGCACGGCGCATATGCCTTTAGCTGTACTCAACCCTGGAGATTTTGCTTTGCTACTCGATCCGGGCTATCCTTCCCACGCGGGCGGTGTGCATTTGGCTGGTGGTCAAATTTATCCGATGCCTATATTAGCAGAAAATGCCTTTTTGCCGATATTTGAAGATATTCCGGCAGCAGTGCTGGCTCAGTCGAAGATGATGGTTTTGAGCTATCCTCACAATCCTACAACTGCGATCGCCCCGGTTGCTTTTTTTGAGAAAGCTGTGGCTTTTTGTCGAGAACATCGGCTGGTTTTAGTTCACGATTTCCCTTATGTGGATTTGGTATTTGACGATTCCGTAGGGGCGGTGCCCCCGTGCCCGCCCTCTGGGATCGAGGAAAACCGCAAATTGATGGCACCGTCAATATTTCAGGCGGATCGAGAGAAGAGTGTGGCGATCGAGTTTTTTACACTATCCAAATCCTACAGTATGGGAGGTTTTCGAGTCGGATATGCGATCGGCAATTCCGAACTAATTGCAGCGCTGCGACAGGTAAAAGCCGCAGTGGACTTCAACCAATACCGAGGGATTTTAAACGGAGCGATCTCCGCATTAACAGGCCCTCAAGATACCGTCAGAACCAGCGTAGAAACCTTCAGAAAACGGCGGGATGCCTTTGTAAACGCGCTACAGGGCATCGGCTGGCAAGTACCCGTACCCCCTGCCACCATGTACGTCTGGGCGAAACTGCCGGAACCTTGGGCCGGAGATTCCGTGAAATTTTGCACTCAGCTAGTACAGAGTACAGGAGTCGCAGCTTCCCCCGGTGCCGGTTTCGGGAAATCAGGAGAAGGCTACGTGCGATTTGCCTTAGTCGAGTCGCCAGCAATTTTGGAAGCAGCAGTTAGAAAAATTGCTGAGTTTCTTAATTGAGTACACGCCTACGGCGAGCGCCGTAGGCGTGTCAACTTAAGCTTTTAGTCCGCCAGTCCTCCCGCTCACCCGGCACTCTTCGCCAGGGAATAAATTCCACAGGGCTTATAGCTAAAGTCCTATCAAAGAGGACTGAAAAACTCATTAGTCGTCTTCAGACGACTTTAGCTTTGAGGCAGGGGTTTCAACCCCTGTCGGACTATCGGTTGCACGTTAAGTTGACAGCTATGGGCACGGCGCCGTTTCCCTACAAGGGCTAGGACAGGTCAGTTCCGTGTCCCTACAGCTCGTACCTACTTACGTGAAAAGTGCTCTACGTGTCAACTTAACCCCAAACACCCTTGTGATACTTACGCCCACCCGACTTGAGCTTTTAGGCAGGGGTTAAAACCCCTGCCGGACTGGGGTTTTGACGTTTTTGGGCACACGATGAAGGGCACCCCGTCTAAATGCTTACCCGTAGCTCAAGAGGGATGCAATTGCTAAAATAGTGTGATTTCTACCTAAAGGACTAGATATTTGCACGCAGTATCTGTCAGAATCTTTTTTAAGAAATGTTAACGTGAGACATCTTGGGAATTACCAGTTCCGCTCACCCACTCTAAAAATCCTTGAAGTGAATTCTGTCGGGGTAGCGATTGTTCCGTAGCGGCGATCGCACACCCGAAAAAGACCACACTGCCCAAAATAGCAATCAGCGGAAAAGGCTTACCCAGCCCAAAGTCCCGCTGAAGCCGAGCTAACGGCCTGCTCTCGCGCCTGAGCATTTTTCCTACCGTCAGTTGTTTGAGACTAAAAGGATCGCGCACAAAATGACCGCTCCAGCTAATTACCATATGAGAATGGCAGTGGGGACAAGTGAATAGTCCACTGACCATCCCGACTGGGCCTACGACGCTGGAACGGTTGCAGATCGGGCAAGTGACAGAATGAGTGTTATAGGTGGGAGCGTTCATAACTGTTTTTCTTGAGTAAAAAAAACTAACAAGTAATTGGGGGCCTGTGTTAACGCTTAAGGTATAGACCTTGAGAGGCACTTTTCCTTAATTCCTAGTTTACCGCTCCAATCGGGTCGATCGGAGCTCAATGCTTGGGAAAACCTTCAAATTGCCAATCCCGCAACGAGTGCAAGTCTGGAGCACAGGTGAGATTATATTGCAAGGGAGTTACGGTTATTCTGTTGTCGCGAATAGCTTGTACGTCTGTAGGAATATCATGCGGCACCGCCGAATCGGCGATTTCTTCTACATCTTCTAACAATTCGCCAGCCAGCCAATAATAAGTTTTGCCGCGCGGATCAGTGCGCTTTTGAAATATGTCGAAATAGCGGCGAATGCCTTGACGGGCGATCGCAACTCCGGTAATTTCTGCTTGTGTGACTGCCGGTATGTTGACATTCAACAGCATCGGTTTGGCCATTGCCTGTTTTTCCAACTGTGCCAGCAAGGTGACAGCGAAATCCACCGCCGGCCCAAATTCCTGCGAAGTAAAGCTCGCGAGGCTGAAAGCAATGCTGGGAATACCTTCCATAATTCCTTCCATTGCTGCCGAAACCGTGCCCGAACAGATGATATCCGTGCCTAAATTGGGCCCGTGGTTGATACCGGAAAGAACAAAATCCGGCGGTTTGTCAAGTAAAGCCCACAAAGCGAGTTTCACGCAGTCGGCGGGAGTACCCGAACAGGCCCAAGCTTGGACTCCGGGCTCAAAAATAGATTCGACAATTTCGGCGCGGATGGGTTGGTGCAGGGTAAGGCCGTGGCCGGTAGCGGAGCGCTCTCTGTCGGGACAAACTACACTCACATCGTGGCCAGCGGCGGCGAGAGCGTTGGCGAGGCTGCGGATGCCTTGTGCAAAGATGCCGTCGTCGTTGCTAATTAAAAGTTTCATTGAAATTTTTATAGGCCTTATAACAATACTAAACTAGATTCAACTAGGGCGATCGCTCTAACATCGAATTACCTATTACAAATTATCCGTAACTGCCGAAAATCTAAAATCTAAAATCTAAAATCTAAAATCAACAAGCTGTAGAGCCAAAATTGCGCTAAACTCAACTTGGCCCAAAACTGCCATCAATCTAAAATCTAAAATCTAAAATCTAAAATCAAAATGACTGTCCAGCTAAGCGACATTGAAACTCAACTAGAAACCCTCGGTCAAGAGTCCAAAAGTGCGATCGCCACTGCCAATACCCTCGAACAACTCGAACAGTTGCGCGTCGGCTACCTCGGCAAAAAAGGCCAACTCTCTCAAATTTTAGGCATGATGGGCAAACTGTCGCCAGACCAGCGACCCAAAGTAGGTGCGATCGCCAATACAGTCAAAGAAGCCCTGCAAGCCGATTTAGAAGACAAGCGCGCCGCCCTCCAAACCGCCCAAATTGGAGCCAAACTAGCCTCAGAAACCATCGATGTCACCATGCCGGGGATTTTTCGCCCCCAAGGCCGCGTGCACCCCTTAAACGCCGTCATAGACCGCGCTCTCGATATCTTTGTCGGCCTCGGCTACACCGTCGCCAACGGCCCGGAAATGGAAACAGATTATTACAACTTCGAGGCGCTGAACACACCCCCCGACCACCCAGCGCGGGATATGCAAGATACATTTTACCTACCAGGCGGCGACTTGCTGCGGACTCAGACATCATCGGTGCAAATTCGCTACATGGAACAGCACAAACCGCCGATTCGGATTGTCTCTCCCGGCCGCGTTTACCGTCGCGATACTGTCGATGCTACTCACGCCGCCGTTTTCCACCAAATTGAGCTTTTAGCAATTGATGAAGGTCTGACATTTACTGACTTGAAAGGCACAATTAAAGAGTTTTTACGGCAAATGTTCGGGCAAGACTTGCCGATTCGTTTCCGCACCAGTTACTTTCCGTTTACCGAACCTTCTGCCGAAGTTGATTTGCAGTGGAACGGCAAATGGCTGGAAGTTTTGGGCTGCGGAACAGTCGATCCTAACGTTCTTAAAGGAGTCGGTTTAGACCCAGAAAAATATACTGGGTTTGCGGCCGGTTTTGGGGTCGAGCGGTTCGCAATGGTACTTTATGAAATCGACGATATTCGCCGGGTTTATGCTAGCGACTTGCGCTTTTTGCGACAATTTTAAAGCATGGTTTGGGGTCGGTTCTACAAACCTATAGAAATTTTGATTAATGTACATCAATCTTTCAGTTTCAAGTAAGCAGACAAGAGCGACAAAACCATAAGATATGGTGGGCGGGTGAGTGCAAGTAACTCTTGCTATCCGACTTCTTTCAGGTCAAAACCCGCCCCCTCACATCAGTTTATTCATGCCCGCTTACCAAGATAATTGGGTCTAAAGCCCCTTCTTAATAGGACGGCTTTAATTGATTGCCGATTTTTGTTTTAATCGTTTAGTGGCGTTAGTATCTATTTTTCAAATTTCCTTGCATTCTATTTAAAGTAGAGTACAATGATACTTACTACCACAGGTAGAATAACCGCCGATACAAATGAGACACCAAGCTCAAACGACTGGTCGGAAAACAATAATGGTTAGTGGGTGGCGAAAACCACGAAAAACATAGCTAGGCTGACTAACGTAAGCCAAAACCAGAAAAGTAAATTTTGGGAAGTTAAAACGTACCGAGCGGGCATCCGGTAACATGAGAAGTAATTCTCGAACGCTTGGGGAGATAAAACCCTCTGGGACTAACTAAATTAGGCTCGATATTTGGTTCCTTTGAACGGATATTTGGTTTAAGTATTGCCGCAAGGATAGATAGTTTTAAGGTATGTCGCTAGAACCAAGAATCCCCACGCCTGATGGCTGGGGAGTGTCAATTAAGTAGACAAGGGCTTTGCACTTACCTACTTATTTATTTCCTACTTGCTAAAAACACCCTTGATGCTGTCAACAGCGCTCTCGACAGCATTCTTGGTATTATCTACTGCTTTCTGAGTCCGCGCTGAATCTTCCGATGCTCTTTTCTCAATTGTGGCCGCATCTTTCTTAGCTTTGCGCTCTACTACACTACCATCCTCCGATGAGCGATCGACTTTAGAAGCATTTGTCTTGGCAGTTTCCTTAACCTTCTCTTCTGTATCTCGGATGAAGTTCTTGGCTCGTCCAGCATCTTTGCTGGCTTTTTCTTGAACCGCATCGCCCGCATCTGCTGCTGCGATCAAGTTTACACTAGGAGATGCCATTGCTGCGGTGTTGGAGAAGAACGCACCAGACCAAACGAAGGCCATCGCTGACACGCAAAGCGCAGTTGTAGCCATCCAGCGCCCGACAGTCGAAAGCCGTTTCGTAAAAGAATTCAGTTTCATACAATACACAATCAGATATGACATTCTATTTCTACTCGATCAGAGCGATCGGCTGAACCGTTCTCTAGAGAGAGGTTATCCGCCAACGAACGGTTAAAAAATGTCACTCTTTTGATAGATGGACGCAAGGAATGTCAGTCAATTTTAGATTTTAGATTTTAGATTTTAGATTTTAGATTTGACTCCACAACCGCCATTTGGAATCTTGAACTTTGGTGAGTTGATTGTAAATTTTAGGTTAAAGATTAAACAATTGATTAAGGAAAGTCAGTCAATTTTAGATTTTAGATTTTAGATTTTAGATTTTAGAGTTGACTCCCCAGCCGCCATTTGGAATCTTGAACTTTGGTGAGTCGATTGTAAATTTTAGATTAAAGATTAAACAATTGATATCGATTCCGGTGCAACCGGAATCGATATGAAACAGCCTTGGGGCGGGTGGGGTGAAGGTACTTCACTCAGTTGAAATCGGCTGTATTTACGAAGAGGTTGTTTCCGAGATTGTGTGTGGGATATCAACATATAATACTTAACAAACAACTAATGACTAATCACAATTTAGTAAAAAAGTCAATACCGTTTCATCAATTCCCTTTAGTTTCAAAGGCTTATATTTAACAATGCGATTTTCCTCAACATAATCTGCAACCGCCGCCGAAATTAGCACCGTGTTTGGTTCCGTCACCTCTTGCAAGCGGGCGGCAATATTCACGCTCGGCCCGATCGCAGTATAATCCGATCGATCGGGACCGCCAAACATCCCCACCACCGCAGTACCCTGGTGAATTCCGCAGCGAAACCGCACCGGAGGCACGCCATTTTCCCCAACAATTCCCTGCTCCAACCAGCCCTTGTTAAGCTCCTTCAGAGCTCGCAGCATTTGGTCAGCAGCAGCCACAGCGCGGCGTACTTGCTCATTAGGCGTTAGTTCCTCCGGCGCGCCAAAGAAAGCCATTACCGCATCTCCCACAAACTTGTCCACCGTACCGCCGCTGTCAAAAATAGCCTTAGTCATTGCCGCCAAATATTCATTCAACAGCTCAGCTACCCGGCGCGATCGCAGCGTATTTGCCATTTGAGTAAAACCGACAATATCGCTAAACAAAATAGTAATCAATCGCGGTTCCGGGCGCAAATCCAATGCCAAATCTCCAGCCGCGGCAGCCTTCACCATCGCCGGCGGCAAAAATCGGCGCAGCACCGACTCAGTTAAATAACTGTTCAACTGCTGCACTCGGCGCTCGTTTTGTTTGAGGGCGATCAAATTCCGCACTTCCGCCAACAATTCTCGATCGTTAAAAGGCTTGGACAAATAAGCATCCGCACCCCGTTCTACTCCTTCAATGCGAGTATCTTCGTCGGCTTTAGCCGTCAGCAAAATTGCCGGAGTTCCCTGCAATTCCTCATCCTCTCGAATCATCCGAATCAAATCCAAGCCCGAAATCAAAGGCATCATCAAATCCGTTATAATTAAATTAGGGCGACGTTTTTTAGCCACGGCAAATCCTTCTTCTCCGTTGCGCGCGAGCAAAACTGCAAAGCCGGCATCTCGCAGAATGGCCGACACATAAAATCGCAAATCGGGATTGTCGTCAACCACCAAAACCGTTCCCACTGCTGTTTCTGATCTGACAGGTTCGAGCGCCTCAAAGTTATGATTTTCTGCCTCATTTTCCGACAAATCCGCCTCCACATCTGCCAGTTCCACCGCAGCTTTCGATGAGTGAAACTCCGCAGGTATTTCTAGTACCTGTTCCGGGGGCAAGTGAGTCGAACCGAAGTGCAGCCAAACGGTAAAAGTAGTACCTTCGCCGTAAACTGACTCAACTGAAATTTGACCGCCGTGGAGTTCGACTAATTCTTTGACAAGTGCCAAACCTAAACCGCTGCCTTCGTAGGAACGGCTTGCTGAACCTTCGGCTTGGTGAAACCGCTCGAATAAATAGGGAATTTGTTCGGTGCGAATGCCGATACCAGTGTCTTTTACTTGCAACAAGCAGTGAGCGCCGGCAGATTCAACTTTCAGGGTGATAGTTCCGCCTTCTGGGGTGAATTTAACAGCATTTGATAGCAGGTTGTAAATAACTTTGTCAAATCTTTCCAAGTCCAAATAAAGTAAAGGACATTCTTGCAGTTGGGTAATTAAGTGCAGTCCTTTTTTCTCGCAGTAGGCGCGGAACGACTCTGCGGTAGAGTAACAGAAACCGACCAAATCGCAGGGGCGGAAACTCGGCTGCATCCGTCCGGCATCGAGCCGCTGCAAGTCCAGCAGTTGATTTACCAAGCGCAGGAGGCGGCGGGAATTACGCAAAGCGATTACGGCTTGTTCGTAGGGCAAGTCTTCTTTGCGCCTGCAAGCTGATTCCAGAGGGCCGATAGTTAGAGTTAGAGGCGTGCGGAACTCGTGGGAGATATTTTGGAAAAATTCGGTTTTGAGCCGATCGGCTTCCAGAAGCCGTTCTGCCTGCTGTCTGGTAGTCTGGTAGAGGCGCGACTGCTGCACGGCCAGAGCAGCTTGAGTTGCGACTATTTGAGCCAGGTCAATGTCTGAGATGTTCCAGCGGCGGATGCTGTGATTTTGGCGCAGGGAAATGCTGCCGATGATTTTGCCTTCTGAGAGTAAGGGAACGACTAACAGGGCGCGGGCTGGCGATCGCACTTGCAGTTCTGTAACATTTAACTCAGGGTGTTCGTCGAGATCTTCGATCGCCACCGGTTCTTTTGATACCATAACTTGCAACAACAGCGGATTGCCCCGAATCGGCACCAAAGACTGTGGCAAAGAAGGATGGGCAAAAACCCAGGCGCGAGTGTTAGCAGCAGCATCACCAGAAGCCGTCTCGTAGCCCAGAGAGTTCGCAACTAGCTCTGGATTGTCAATAAAACCCTGTTCTACAGCCACGGTATCCCTATCTGTGTCGTATAGCCCCACGCATTGGACGTATTCATCATCTTCTGTCCACAGAGATAGGGCGCAGCCGTCAACTTGCAAAGCTTGGCCGAGTTGTTGAGTAATGGCTGCAAAAATATTTTGGGGATCTAGACTCGATCGAATTGCCGTAGTAATAGTATTGACTAAGGCCTCGCGCTTGGCCAGCGCCCGCACCTGTTCGTAAGCCCGGGCTTGAGAAAGCGCCAAAGCCGCTTGGTCTGCCACCGTAATTACCAACTGTACCTCGTGGTCTTGCCACTGGCGCCGTTGATCAAACTGGTGCAGCGCCAAGACTGCCATCAGTTCCATTTTGTAAAACAGCGGTACGATCAAGCTCGATCGAATATTCGCAGCTTCGTAAGCCTGCTTTCGCTGTTGATTATCCCAGTTTAAAACTCGATCGTCAGTTTGGGCATCTTGAATCACCTCCACATCCAAAGTTTCCCAAACCAAATCCGGCAGCAAATCCGGGGAGAGTTCCGCAGGAGAAGCATCTCCGGGCATCGCTTCCTCATCGCCCCCCAACCCTTTAGTTTCGGCCTTCTGGTAAACGAACCACTCATCGGCTACCCGGCCGTCTTGGAACGGCCGCAGCAGACAGCAACTTACCTCAAACATCTGCCCGACAGTTTCCACAATTCTTTGCAGCATTTGCTGGTAATTGGGAGCCGATCGGATAGTATTGGTAACGGCATAAAGCAGCGATTCTTGGCTCAAAGCACGGCGCAGTTCATTGGTGCGCGTTTTCAGAAGATTGTGAGTCTCAACAGCTTGACTGACAAGATTTATCAGCTCTTGAGCATCCCAAGGCTTGGTAACGTATTTGAATACTTTGCCAGCGTTAATAGCTTCAACTAAATCTTCAACATCCGTATAGCCAGTTAAAATAATTCGGATCACGTCGGGGTACTGAGCCGCCGTCAGGCTGAGAAACTCCGTACCGCTCATTTTTGGCATTCGCTGGTCGGAGATAATCACCGCAACTTCTCCCTCTTTTGCCAAAATTTCGAGAGCAGCGGGGCCAGATTCGGCTCTGAGCACTTTGTAGTCTCGATGGAAGGTGCGGTAAAGCAAGTCGAGGTTATCCGGTTCGTCATCGACGATCAGAATTTTTAGCTTAGGATTTTCTTGGGAATTCATGCACCGTTCTCCTGTGCCCCGGGGCTGTTCGATTTAATAAGTCTGATCAAAGGAAGAATTCGCCGATTTAAATTGCTGAAGTCATACCCTTTTCGATTTTCGATTTTCGATTTTCGATTGCGAATGAGTGATGACATAAGGCTTGGGATTTTGCCTAGAGGGCCATTATTTTGGGAAAATGGTATCACAATAATTCGTGGATATGAAGTTGTTGTGAGTAGGCCGAGGCAAGCATCAACCTTGATTTTTGATGTCTGGGTTTTCAATTCGGAATTCTTCTGAGCCACAGTTATCTGTCGTGCACCCCAATTTTATTATTTAATGATATTCACATAAACTCATCTCCCGATAGATAATTTTGTTTCACCCCTTACCTTTATGCAGCAGGAGAGCAAACACAAAGGTGGTCATTTTAACTGCCGTCTGGATATCTCAGAATACATAGGAATAACCGTCCTGATTGTGAGTTGATTTGCCAAAATTATGTTTGAGCCTGGCTCCGGGGAGTGTTTTATTTGGTATGTGAAAGCTGCCCGCAGCAAGATACAATAGACAACCAACATCTTCGCCGGTGTTTTTTCCCACAATTAACAGCAACTTTAACAGTCAGCCAAGGATACCGACCACAATCCGGCGCCGAGCCCCTGACTGATATTCGGGGGTGGCCCACAGACCACAGAGGTGTCTGTGGGAGTGACGCAATTGCTGTACCATTTTAGTTAGACTTGCACTTTTTTCCCCGATCTCGGCATTTTTTGTGCCTCCTGCAGACCAACGCCCAAGCCAATTACTGCGGCGAAACACCGCAAGATCGAGCATCCATCTGTTAATCTTAGCTAGGGATGTACTCTGTGGAAACCGGTCAGTCGATTTTAGATTTTAGATTTTAGATTTTAGATTTACTCCACAGATGAATCGCGGAGCTTGAACTAGGGTCTAAAATTTTGATCTCTCCACGACGAGTGTCGGTGACTTGTATCGGTTTTTAGGCAGGGTCAATCAGCTCGATCGAGGTTTTGAAGGTCTCGCGCGCAGCAGAGTATCGAACCGACGGGGAAAACGCCTGCAGACTGTTTCCAGCCATCCAAATTTAAATTGGAGGTTGGAAAAGTACCCCCTAGCTCAACAGGTAAGGCCGGTTCGATCGGGGACGGGCGATGGATAGGCCAGCACTGCTGAAAGCTGGGTTGCCAGGCCGGGGGGCGGCGGGGAACATCCGACGCGCGATCGTGCCCAGTGTTAGTATGGTCAGTCGTTGAGTTTTTCAACTACCGCTTGACGGATAAATTATATTCGATCGGGTATTTCCCTAAGCAGAGAGCGGTAGGATTCCGGGAACCTGACGTTAAAACCTTTGTAATTGTTTTTAATACCTTGCCCGCTAAGCTGTCGCGCATTTAATTTGTAAGCTACTGTTTACTTAACTCTTGTGATGTCGGCCGAAAGCCAGGGATAAAGCTTCAATTTAAAGGCCAAATAGCTTATCCACCAATCTAGTATTAGGGGATGAGTTTTATTTTTTCATAACTAGAGTATTAACTGCTAAAAATTTTTCCTTTACCTCAAATACTACTTAAAGTCAAGCAGCAAAAAATGTAATTTAATCTGGCTAATAAACTATGCCTATAAGTTACGTTATAAGATCAGTATAACATCAGTGAATTTTCTAAGAGGGTAGCTTAGAAACGCTCGTAAAAAAATTAATATAGTGGCCTGGCATTGTGAATCCTTCATTTTTTTCCTCACCATCTCACCAACAACAAACTCCCGGACTTTCGGGTTTTTCGATCCGGGTGGCTGCGCCCAACGACTTAACGCAGCTAGCTGATATTTTAGCCATGAGCTTTCACTCCCGCGAGGGGTTTGTAGAATGGGTGTATCCAGTGTTGCGTTTGGGCATTTACGAAGATTTAAAAAATCGGCTGCGTTCTAAGGCAGAACATTACATTTGTCTGGTTGCTGAGCTAGTCTCGCGCGAGGAGGGAACGCAGAATTATAGGGCGCACCGAGATCAGCGCATAACAGGAACAGTAGAAATGGCTCTACGTTCTCGCTTTCCTTGGCAAATCCCTAATTCTGACTATCCTTATTTGTCGAATTTAGCCGTTCACCCGGAGTACCGGCGGCAGGGAGTTGCTCAACAATTGCTCAGCAACTGCGAGGAGACAGCCAGAGAATGGGGATTTTCTGAGATTTACCTCCACGTTCTGGAAAATAATCACGCGGCGCGACAGTTGTACTATCAGGCCGGCTATCGCTTGCAACAGGCGGATTGGAATTGGACTGGTTGGCTGTTGGGCCAGCCGCGCCGGCTGTTTTTACGCAAGCAGATTTCGCTATCCTAAGCTAATACCATTTTTTTAAAGATGTGATAGACTTGTGTTAAAAGTAAAGGAGACAATTACAATGTCTGGTCGTCCTCATATAAAGATTACCGAATCTGTAGAAAATTTACGAGAAATCCTCAAACACCAAAAAAGAATCCTAGCTTATAACAAAGTTCAAATGCTTTATTTATTTCAGTCAAAACAAGTAGAAACTGTGCGGGAAGTATCCGCAGTTTTAGGTAAAAGTGAGGCAACAATTCATCGCTGGCTCTCTCAATATAAAGAGGGCGGTCTGGAAAATTTGTTAAAAAATCGGCAGGTTTTTGGTCGCCCAAAAAAGTTCTCAGTTGAAGTAGCAGCTTCATTGCAACAAGAGTTGAGAGACCCCGAAGGATTTCAGAGTTATAAAGAAGTTCATCTTTGGCTATGGTTGATTAAAGGAATAGCCAGTAGTTACCCGGCTGTATATTCTTTAGTGAGAGGGGAATTAAAAAGTAAATTAAAAATTCCCAGACCTCGCAGTGTTTCTCAGAAATCTACGGCAATTAATGAATTTTAAAATAACTTACATCAACAGATAAAAGCTTTACTAGACAAAGCTTTACCTCAAGTAAACAAATATAAAAAAGTCAATTATTGGTGCAGTGATGAAACTCGTTTAGGGCTGCATACAATTCGTCGGCGTAAGCTGACGCTTTCAGGCGTAAAGCCAATCGGAAAGCATCAAGGGAAGTTTGAGTGCTTTTGGCTGTATGGAGCCGTATCGATCGCTAATGGAAAAAGTTTTTTTTGGGAGTTTTCGCATTTAGACAAAGTTTGTTTTGAAGCATATCTACAACTTTTGTCAAGACAATATCCTGCGGAATTACACATCATTCAAGTTGATAACGCACCCGCTCATAATTTAAGCTCATCTGAATTACCAGACAATGTTATTTTACTATTTCAGCCTCCGGCTTGTCCCGAAGTAAATCCGACAGAAAGAGTGTGGGAATATCTGAAATATTTTTTAGCTTGGTCGGTGTTTAGTAATCTTGACGAACTCCGCATAAAAGTCCAGGAAATTTTGGCATCTTTCACCGCTCGCGTCATTGGTTTTCTCACCGGATGGTCTTGGATTTTACATTCTTTATCTCTATCACATCTTTAAAAAAATGGTATAAGTATTTGAATTGATCGTGGGGAATTGGGGATTCGCCAAGAAAAAGGAAAAAATAGCTCTTCTTTCCTTCTATTGTGAATCAATGGAATGGGAATGGGGAATTATTGATGAATTTTAGTTGACTGTTAAGCCCGATCGCAAAACACAATAAAATTAGTTGCTAGTAAACACTATTTGTTACCAACCCTTGTGCACCTGGGAACACCTGAAAAACCCCATACAAAGTTATATCAACTCCGGTAGCCGCGTCGCGCGTAAAAACAAGTCAAAAATCACGGACGCTGCAACAGGAATTAATCGAATTCATCTGCGTTAATCTGTGTTTATCTGCCCACATCGGCGGTTTAAAAAAGAAAATTTATTCACCGCAGATGACAATGGATTGACGCTGATTCACGCCGATAATAAGAGATTTATGAATAATCCCAAGGCTAATACCAATTCACTATGAAGCTGCATTTAATATAACGCTAAGGTAAGGATTCAGGTCAAAAAAGACTTAAGTGTCAAAAGCTGGTAAAATAAACAAATGAAAAAGCCCGCAGCCACCAGACCGAAAGAAAAAACCCATTTCTACCAGTTGAGCCAAGCTGAACTGGTAGAAATGGTACTGGCGCTGCAAAAAATCATTGAAGAATTACAAGAAAAACTAGCTATTGCTACGGGCAATAGTCGAACCACCAGTCAGACTTCCTCAAAACCTCCATCAACGGATCTACTCCAAAAACCAGAGAAAGCAACAGTCAAACCAGAAGCAGACCAAAAAAAGAAACCAGGCGGACAACCGGGTCATCAGGGGAAAACCCGCAAAGGGTTTGGACGAGTAGACAGAACTGAAATTAGCTCACCCGACATCTGTCTCAATTGTGGCAGTAAAGAATTAAGTGAAGTAATTAACATCCACAGACAGCAAGTAGCAAGTCTAGTAGCAAAACCAATTGAAGTCATCGAATATCAGACACAATCGTGTAAATGCCTAGAATGTGGTGCAGTAGTCAGAGGAGAACCACCCCGGGGAATAGTTCCAGGACAAGACTTGAGCGTTAATCTCCAAGTACTATTAGTATGGTTAGGGAATTATGGGCATCTTTCCTACGCCAAGCAGACTGAATTGTTGTGGGAACTCGGCAGGATAGAAGTGTCCGTAGGAACACTCCAAAAAACCAATCAACGAGTAGCAGCCGCAGTCAAGCCAGCTATAAATGCACTGTGGAAATGGGCCGGGGTGCAATCAAATGTTCATGTAGATGAAACGCCCCCGGTGTGTGATGGGGGTTAAAGAATGGCTATGGACAGCTAGTGGAGAAGGATTCTGTTTATTTCATGCCGCAGATACCAGGGGGCGGGTGGAATTGGAAACCATGCTGGGCAAAGAATTTGCGGGAGTCTTAAGCTCAGATGATTTCAGCGTTTATAATGGCGGGAACATCGCAGCCCAACAGAAGTGTCTGGCCCATTTACGGCGGCATTTCAAGAAAGTGCTGGAACTTCCTGGCAACAATAATGCAGCAGTCGCTCAAGTATTTCTGTCATTAATTGATGAAGCTTTTAGATCCCATGAGTCCTGGCGAAAGACGAAGGAGCAACTTACCTACGACTCCTGGGCAACTGATTTCAAAATACGATTCAATAAAGCCCTTGCCACTTGGTTGAACCAAGTTGGTTATGCCGCAGGTTTGTTACTCAAATCCTTACGGGATAAGGCAAAACAGTGGTGGTATTTTCTGGATGACCCCTCGGTGCCTCCTGATAATAATAAAGCCGAACGTTCCCTACGGCTAGCTGTCACGAAACGGAAAGTTTCTGGCGGCTCTCGTTCAATGAAACGATTTGAGGAAACGGCTGATCTGCTGAGTGTAATTCAAACCTGTCGTTTTCAAGCTCGTTCAGTAATGGCTTTTTTCCGTGAGGCTATTTCTGCCCATTCTTGTGACTTGGCTCGGCCTGAGCTTATTCCCTTCTTTCAGACCTGAATCCTTACACGCTAAGGATATAGTTCCAACCAGGAAGACATCAGCCTCATTTAGTGTATCTTCATAGTGAATTGGTATAACTGATTTGATATTATCCCAAATCCGGCTGGAATACACCTTTATTTTTTAGCATTTTAGAGAGGGACAAAAAGCCACTGTAAGAGCCATGACAAAAGCCGAGTGCTACAAAGTTTTTAACCCGGATTGAGTATTGGGAGGAACGCCACAGAAGTTCGGATCTGCTGTGGCGTTTTGTTCGCCAGAACAGGAGACTTTCGCCACCAATTCTAACCCTCAAAGCGCAAGATATCTGATAGGAAATCCGAGGAGCCGATCGCCCCGTTAACCCCCACCAGATTTGCTAAAACCCGATCGGTTCCTGCTACGCGCAGCAACGTACCGTTCGGAGTGGCGCTAAATTGCAACTGCGGGAAACTCAGCCCGTCGGTCAAAACAAACTTATCCACGCCTACCTCGAAGTTAATGACAGTATCAATGCCGCCATCAGCACTCAACACATATCGATCGAACCCAATACCTCCAATTAAAGTATCCTCGCCCAAGTCGCCAAACAGCCAGTCATCTCCAGCGCCCCCATTGAGAAGGTCGTTATCTTTACCACCAATCAGAGTATCGCTGCCAGCATCTCCGTTGATAGTATCTTGGCCTTCGTTGGCGTAGAGCAAGTCATCGCCGTCACCGCCGTTGATGCAGTCTTGCTGGTCGTTTGCGCCCACCGAGACAGCCCGGTTATCAGCACGATCGCCATAGATGGTATCGTTGCCCTCGCCACCGCAGAGTTCATCCCTGCCGTCACCGCCGTAAATCAAGTCGTCACCCTGATCTCCGTGTATGAGGTCGTTAGCTTTGCCGGCGTAAATCAAGTCGTTGTCTTCACCGCCACTGATGGTATCGTCACCCTCATCGCCGAACAGCACATCAGCACCGATGCCACCAAAAAGCAAGTCTTGGCCGCCAACATCTTGATCTCGACTTCGAGTACCGCCGTACATGGTGTCGTCGCCGCTGTCGCCAACAAGGGTATCAGAGCCGAGTTCGCCCCAAAGCAAGTCATTATCTTTGCCACCCCAAACACAATCATTGCCTTTACCTGCTTGCACGGTATCATTACCGTGGCCGGCCCCGATGATGTCGTTGCCGCTGTCGCCAAAGATGAAGTCTTGTTCCCCAATATCCCCGATGGACTGAGAACTGCCAATGTCACCGAGCAGAGTATCGGCTCCTTCACCGCCGTAGAGGGTATCGGACCCTAATTCACCGTAGATGATGTCATTGCCTTTACCTCCGTAAGCGCGATCGTTATCTTTGCCTGCAACCAGCGTATCGTTGCCTTCTTGGCCGTTGAGGAAGTCGTTGCCGAAGCTTCCGTACAGCAAGTCGCGTCCCTCGGAGTCGCTGGCTTTTTGGTCGCCGATGCCGCCCAACAAGGTGTCGGAGCCGATGCCACCAAACAAGGTATCGGAGCCGAGTTCGCCCCAAATTCGGTCATTTTCTTTACCTCCAAGGACAATATCGTCACCTTTGCCGGTATGGATGGTATCGTCGCCCTCGTTGCCGTTAATCAGGTCTGCACCCTCGCCTCCGAAAATCAAATCGCGAGCATCGTCAGGACTCTGGGAGTTGCTCTGCCCGGTGTCTCCGAGAATCGTATCCGCACCTTGATCTCCAAACAGGGAGTCAGAGCCTAAGTCGCCGGCAATCCAGTCGTTTTGTTTGCCGGAGAATACGATATCGTTGCCCTCGTCTCCGTAAACAATATCGGTGTCAATGCCCCCAAAAATCGTGTCATTGTCTTCGTTTCCGTCAATTTCGTCCGCGCCGTCTTCACCTAAAAGCAGGTCGTTGCCTTCAAAACCGACGATTTTTTGGTTGCCTTTGGTGTCTACGATGAAGTCATCGCCGTCGGTTCCTTTGGTGGTTTGTCCCTCTGAGAATTGTGAAATCGGGCGGACAAATCCAACCGCGGCCGGTTGCTGCGGGGGCGCAAAGTTAATTCCCGGTTTTTCAATAATGGGCTGACACAAACAGTCGGTATTTGCTTCGGCGATCGGATTTGAGACGATCGGCGATGCCGGCGTTGGTGTGGGCGTTGGCGCCACTGGCGGCAAGATAGCCGCCACAGTAGCGGTAGCAGGGGGACTGATAGCACCGGTGTTGTCTGTAGCGCTGTAAGTGAAATTGGCTCCTGTAAAGTTGCCCGTCGTGGAGAAAAATAGTTGCTGTAACTGTGCTGGAGTCAGGACTTGGCCGGGTGTCACCGCAACGCCACCGTTGGCTGGATCTCCTAAAAACAGGACGGCTTGGTCTGGTGAGGGCAGGGTGTTGATCGTGTAAGAGGCGATCGACCCGTCGGGGTCGCTTCCTCCCAATCCCGTGACTAAGGTGCTGCTGTTGGGCCCGAGGCTGGAGTTGGCATTGTTGGCAACTGGCGGTTGGTTGTCAGTTGGAATTGGAGTCGGTGTTGGAGTTGTTGGAGTTGTTGGAGTTGTTGGAGTTGTTGGAGTTGTTGGAGTTGTTGGAGTTGTTGGAGTTGTTGGAGTTGTTG
>NZ_JAUBTK010000044.1:0-211 GCF_036702455.1 Microcoleus sp. D2_18a_D3 | reverse complement strand
GAGTTGGAGTTGTTGGAGTTGGCGTCACCGGGCGCAAGATAGCCGCGACAGTAGCGACAGCGGGACTGGTGGCGCCGCTGTTGTCTGTGGCGCTGTAGGTGAAATTGGCTCCTGTAAAGTTGCCCGTCGTGGAGAAAAATAGTTGCTGTAACTGTGCCGGAGTCAGGACTTGACCTGGTGTCACCGCAACGCCACCGTTGGCTGGATCTCC
>NZ_JAUBTK010000043.1:0-62218 GCF_036702455.1 Microcoleus sp. D2_18a_D3 | reverse complement strand
CTCGACTTTTTTTGACGCTTTTATTGATTTTAACTATTTTACACTTATTCGGATATTTACAAAACCGGGATGCTCCCTGCTTTTATTCTGGCTTAAGAGAAACCTGGCCTCTTTTAGCTCTCGCTGTCGAGCGACAAAAAGTTAAAGGGCAGGATGCGGTTAATCTGTTGCTACCATTCTTGGATGGTGAGACTCAGATATCTATTGCTGGCCAAGTAGTAGAGACAATTCAAGAGTATTTGAAACAATCAGATGAGACGCAAAAACAACGGCTTATCATAGAACTACAAGCTCTGATTGGACTGGATGAAATTCTACCTGAGTTAAAGCCGTTAGCCGAATCAATGGGCCTAACTGTTGACGAGTTGGTAGGAGCATACATTACCGTTTACTCTGGCTATGGCTATTCAGGTTCTCGGCAAAATGAATATACCATTGACCAAATTAAAAAGTTACTGACTACTGCCACAGATGCCATAAAACAGGGTGATAAACCAAAGAGACCGTTGTGGTTTATCTTTAAATTCCCGTGGCCGTCTGATCTAGCTGTAATAGGACAGGCACGACAACTCTTAGAAGTAATTCTTGACAATTACTCGGAATCTTCAGAATTTGCCATTACCGAGCTAAGTGCTACTCTCTTCCTCAAGTTGTTGGTTTATGACACTCATCTACAAAAAATAGCACCTCGTTTGTTTAAAATTCTGCCACTTACTAAACTTTGGAAAATTAGAATACCTTGGCTTATTCCTGCTATATTCGGTGAATTTTCATCCGAATATCTATCCGTCCTGCAATCGTTAACGCACCACGAAGAAGAAGCTGTTTGTGTAGGAAGCGCACTTCTTTTAAAAGCTGTTATAGACTCAATAGAACACTATCCAGGTTCTAGAAAAAACGAATTTAACGGGTTAAAATCTATTCGCATAGATTCAAGTTTAGGAATGAGTTTTATTAATGATGACGACAGCAAACGTCGTCTGATAGGTATTACTCTTCTTACTTTGTCGTCAAACTATCCGGTTGAGAATGTCAATTACCGAAATCTAATCTGGGAGAACTTACAGCAACCCAAAACAGATGAAGAAGAGGTGGCTTGGAATCAATTATTACAAGAAATTTTGATGCCAGAGGAGAAATATCCTATGTGGCGTAAACTGCTAGAAGGAATTCTCGCAAAACCCTGGTTTTATAGCAGATCAGTATTAAGTGCAGCGATGGATCGATATCAAGAGATTGCTAAGACTGCCGATCTTATAATTCCTGAGATTGAATAGAAAATATTGGAATTGTTGTAAGGGCTTATAGGACTCATTGGGGATCTAAAGTGAGCTTAGGCGATCGCCGCTAATCTTTTCTGCATGAGCCTCACAAAACAAAGGTTAATTTTTAATGTAGCATGAGCTAAAGTTCTTTCAAAATTTTTAACGAGACTTTTACACCTTTCCATCCAAGAATTACTTCTTTCGATATTTTTTGGGTAGCAATCCAGTATAGTAACAGCATTTTTTCTTTACTAGCTGCTGTGCTAGCCCGATCGAGCCGATGCTCTAGTTGCTCAACTGTTTCCGGGCTTTCTACCTTAAGTTTGTTGGCGATATTTGCCCTCCTCTACTTTTAGCTTGTATTTAGTGTACCTTCCTAGTGAATTGGTATAAGCCCCAAATTCGTAGCAACCGGGTTTCTCGCCACCCCATGCGTAAGCCCTGAAACTGTCGGAAATGTTGATCTAAGCTAAATTATAAAAGATAAACCACTGTTTAATACTAAAACCCGATGTCCCTCACCGAACAAATCCTCTCCCAACTGCCAGGAGACGCCCTCGGAGGCCTGAGAAAAGTCGATCGACTCTGGGAAAACCTCAAACAAAACACCGCACCAGCACCCCAAGCAGTCAAACACAGCCAACAACCCCTCGAAACCCTCGACTTCGACATAGTTATCGGCGGCGGAACCCTAGGAATATTAATCGGTACAGCCTTAGCCGTGCGGGGTTGGCGAGTAGCCCTGCTCGAACGCGGCACCCTGCGAGGCCGCGAGCAAGAATGGAACATTTCTCGCAAAGAATTAGACGCATTCTTAGAACTAAATTTGCTCTCTGTTGAAGAGATAGAAAAGGCGATCGCCACCGAATACAACCCAGCCCGCATCAGCTTTGCCAACACCCCAGACATTTGGGTGCGCGACGTACTCAACATCGGAATCGACCCAGTTTACCTCCTAGAAACCCTCAAGCAGCGATTCCTCCAAGCGGGAGGAAAGCTATTTGAAAATACACCATTTAAAACAGCAACCATTCACCCGGATGGAGTCTTGGTAGAATCTGCAAATACCGATACACAACCTGCTACAAATTTATTTAAAACCAGATTATTATTAGACGCAATGGGACATTTTTCGCCCATTGTGCGCCAAGCAAGACAAGGCAAAAAACCCGACGCCGTATGTTTAGTAGTCGGCAGTTGCGCTCAAGGATACCCCAAAAACGACACTGGCGATATATTTGCATCCTTCACCCCAATGCAAAATCAGTGCCAATATTTTTGGGAAGCATTTCCAGCCAGAGACGGCCGCACAACCTACTTATTTACCTACATAGACGCCGACACAGAAAGATTCAGTTTAGAAACATTATTTGAAGACTATTTGCGCTTGCTTCCCCAGTATCAAAACGTCGAACTCGAACAGTTAAAATTCCAAAGAGCACTTTACGGATTTTTCCCCTGCTATCGCCAAAGTCCTCTAAAAACGCCTTGGGATCGCATACTCCCAGTCGGAGACAGCAGCGGTAGCCAATCTCCCCTCAGCTTCGGCGGTTTCGGCGCAATGGTGCGCCACCTCAAACGCTTGACTCTAGGAATTGACGAAGCTTTGACAAGCGACAGTCTCAGCAAAAATTCCCTGGCACTTTTGCAACCCTATCAGCCGAATCTATCTGTCACCTGGTTGTTTCAGCGTTCGATGAGTGCTGCGATTAATCAAAAAATAGACCCCAATCAAATCAATCAACTTTTGGCGGCCGTGTTTCAGGTAATGGAAGAGTTGGGAGAACCGGTACTCAAACCGTTTCTTCAGGATATCGTGCTGTTTCCGGCTTTGTCACAAACTCTGTTTAAAACCGCAATTAGCCATCCCGGATTAGTTATGAAAATCATCCCGCAGGTAGGAATAGCTAATTTGCTCGATTGGATGGTTCATTATCTAAATTTAGGAATTTATACGGGATTGCAGCCTTTGGGCAAAGCCGTAGAACCGCAGGTAAAAAATTTAGCACCGGAACAGCAATACTATTTTCACCGATTAGTTGAAGCGTGGCAATATGGCGCTGGAGGCGATTATTAAGTGAACAGCCTCTCTGGCTTGTTCCACAAGAAAATTACTCGTTACCAGGCTGGAGCCTAGGAACCAGTTAACTGATATATTAGTTGTGAGTTATGAAGGAGCTATAACTGCTAAAGCTTCGGGAATCACTCGGAATTTTGCAGGGGTGTGAGTTGTGATTTCACCATCGGTATTAATCGGACGGCGTTTGCTAGTATTCACCTCAAATTCTTGAGCGTGCAAGGCGCGAACGTTAGGCCAACTGGTATGATTTCCTTGCCTCATAGCTGGCAGCAAAGCAATAATTTCCCACCAGTTTTTTGTTTCCAAACTGTACAAATCCAGTCGCTTGTCGTCGATTGTGGCATCCTCGGCAACTGTCATGCCACCGCCGTAGTAGCGGCCGTTGCCAATGGCAATTTGAATAGTTTTAACATTAAAAGATTGGTTTTTGATCTTAATTTGTGCTCGGAACGGTCGCGCTGAAAAAATTGTCTGCAAAGCAGTAAAAGCATAAGCTAACACTCCCCAGCGCTGCTTTACGTCTTTAGTCAGCCGCTGGGTAATTTCCACGCTTAGTCCCAAACTGGCAACATTAAAAAAATATTGGCTGTTAACCCAACCCAAGTCTATTAGCCGAACTTTACCGCTGGCAATTACTTGACAAGCTGCTGATAAATCTGTAGGAATCCCCAGAGTGCGGGCTAGGTCGTTAGCTGTTCCCATCGGCAAAATACCCAAGGGTAACTTCGTGTCTATCAAACCTTCTATGGCGGCGTTGAGAGTGCCGTCGCCACCGCCGATTATTACTAATTCGACTCGATTTTGGTAGCGGCGAATAGTGTCGGAAAGTTCGTGGGCGTGGTCGGTAGATTCTACCATTAACTCAAAACCCAGTGTTTCTAATTCTACAGTGGCTTGAGATAATAGCTTTTGCCCTTTTCGGGAGTGCTGGTTTACTAAAAGTAGAGCTTTCTTCATTTGTTAATTTTTAATTAGGAATATTGCGTATTTTTAATGACAAAAAGTATAGCTTGATGCCTTAACTACATCAAATTAATGCTTTACTTCCATTTTACCAGTTATGATGGATTGACAAAAATGTTAAAAAATGGATAATTGTAGCAAAAGATTCGTACAAAGTAGTTCCCTCCCGCTCTGACCTAGCAGCAAAAAACCTCGCTTCTCGATCGAACTTAATTTAAAATCATGTATAATTTTTTACAAAAAGCGCAAGTCGCTGCCGATCGCCAAAACTGGCCAGGGTTAGTCGAATGCTTGCAGCAAGTGACAGCCAAAGCCGGCAAGCCGCAGGAACAACACATTTTAGAGCAAGCTGTCAGTTTAGCAATAGAAGCTTTAGAATGGGGCGATTTTCAAGATCGTTGGGAAATTGCTAAAGTATTGCCCAATCTGGGAAATGGCGCGATCGCACCTTTAATTGCCGTACTCGAAGACGAAGACGCTGACACCGAGCCCCGGTGGTTCGCCGCCCGCATTCTCGGAAAGTTCGATCGCCCGGAAGTGATTCAAGCTTTAGTAGAATTGGTCAAAAATTCCGACGAAGAATTGAGCCAAATCGCCGCCGAAACCCTAGGGAATTTCGGCCCGACAGCCATAGAATCCCTCGCAACTCTCCTACTCCAAGAAGACTCGCGACAGTTTGCCACAGCAGCACTCGCCCAAATTCGGCGCACCGAAACCATCCCGCCGCTGTTGAGCGTAGTCGCAGACTCTCAAGTTGCGGTGCGGGCGCACGCAATCGAGGCCCTGAGCAGCTTTCACGATTCCCGCATTCCGCCGGTACTGGTAGCAGCACTCAAAGATCCGGCGACAGCAGTCAGAAAAGAAGCCGTGCGAGCTCTCGGTGTGCGCGCCTATTTAGATGCAGAATTCGATTTAGTTAACTTGCTCAAACCTTTGCTTTCGGACATCCGATTAGAAGTTTGTCAGCAAGCGGCGATCGCGATCGGGCGAGTAAAAACCGATGCTGCAGCGGCTGCTTTATTTGAATTGTTGCGATCGCCAATAACTCCCGTTGAATTGCAAATCGAAACTGTGCGCGCCCTAAGCTGGATGGAAACTGCAACCGCTTTAGAATATTTGCATCAGACATTAATGGCGCAATTTACTCACATAAATTCTACTGTTTATCAAGAGATAGTCACTGTTTTAGGGCGGGTAGAAAAGCCGGAATTAAAAGCTGCTGCTGCTGAAATTCTGATTGATTTGCTGAAAACCGATCATCCGGCCGTGCAGGAGGCAGTTAGCAAAAAATCTTTAGCTTTAGGTTTAGGAAAATTAGGAGATATGAGAGGGCTAGATGCTCTGATTTCAATGTTGGGCGACGCAGACAGCAGCGTCAGGCTACACTGCATGGCAGCGCTCAAACAGCTAGGTGCTGCCGAGGCCAGGCAGCAATTAGAAAGCTTAGTGAAACAAGACAATCTCGAACCGAGATTGAAACAAGGAATTGCGATCGCCCTGCAAGAATGGCAAGAAAATTAATCAAAAGATAAAATACCCAAATCCCCAACTTCTTGAAAAAGTCGGGGATCTAATAGCGATCGCATCTTTCTTCTTCCTGACCTCCGTTACATCCGTTAGAGAATCTGTTGCCGAACTTCCTTCGGCTAGATCATCGATTTTCTTTGTGAATTTGGGCGATCGCACTTGTCACCCGCTCTAACTCTTCATCAGTTAAATTAGAGCCAGAAGGCAAGCAAAGCCCGTACTCAAATAACTCTTCCGCCACCGCACCGCCCATACATTCGCAATCAGCAAATACTGGCTGTAAGTGTAAAGGTTTCCAAACCGGACGCGCTTCTATTTTCTCTTGAGCAAGTGCGAGGCGAACTTGTTCTCTATCTGCACCGAAAGCGGCCGGATCGATCGTTAAACAAGTCAGCCAGCGAGTAGCGCGTCCAAAGGAAGCTTCCGGCATAAATTCAATTCCCGGCAAGTTTCCTAAAGCTTGTTTGTAAAAGTCAAAATTGCGCCGTCTAGCTTCCACTCGCTCTTCCAAAACCCGTAATTGACCGCGACCAATTCCCGCCAAAACATTGCTGAGACGATAATTGTAGCCAATTTCTGAATGTTGGTAATGAGGAGCGGGGTCGCGGGCTTGTGTTGCCAAAAAACGAGCTTTTTCTACCAGTTTTTGGTCATCGGAAACTAACATTCCGCCGCCGGAAGTGGTGATAATTTTATTACCGTTGAATGAGAAAATGCCTATTTTACCAAAGGTTCCAGGCGATCTCTTTTTGTAGCTAGCCCCTAGAGATTCGGCCGCATCTTCTATTAGCGGAATTTCATAAGCATTGCAAGCTTCTAGAATTGGGTCGATATCGCAACTTTGACCGTAGAGGTGTACGATCGCAACAGCTTTGGGTAATTTACCAATTTTTGCTCGTTTGTCAAGTGCTTCTCGTAACAAGTCGGGGTTGAGATTCCAAGAAGTGCGATCGCTATCAATAAAAACTGGTTTTGCGCCAAGATAAGTAATCGGGCTAGCAGTTGCAATAAAAGTCAGAGTCGAGCAAAAAACCTCATCTCCCGAACCGACACCAATTAATTGTAAAGCCAAATGCAAAGCTGCGGTTCCGGAACTAACAGCCGCTGCGTGTTTAGCGCCAACTACCTCGCAGAATTCTTGCTCGAAAGCATCCACATGGGGGCCGACGGGGGCGATCCAGTTGGTATCAAAGGCTTCTTTGACGAACTCTTGTTCGAGGGAACCCATGTGAGGTGTTGAAAGGAGAATTTGTTTGGTCATTTTATCTGCTGTTGGGAGAACGATAGGCTGGAAAAAAGTTTGACTTTAGGAGTTCTTTAGGCTCAATTTTTAAATATTTGCTCCTTAATCTGACCAGATAATTATATTTTTCTTCTTCGACAATCAAGCGCATCGTTAAGTATTTGTGCCTTTGGTTGGCAAACCCTGATTTGAAATGGAAAAGAGAATCTTTTTCGCCTCCAACTCCACCTCCCAGATGTAAGACTTCATTGCCGCGCTCTTTTGCCCATAATCGAGTATAATCTATTTGTAAGCTGTTAGGAGATTGTTTTAAAAATTTGTTTTGCGTGGCAGTAAAGATACTCTGAACGATACCGCAACATTCTGTATATAAACCACCGCTGGCGATTTCCCCCTGAAATTCAACCAGGCATAGGTGCATTTTTTCCCCAAAGGCATCTGCCATATTCAGCAAATACTCTAAGTTGAAAGAATAATAATACTCTGCAGCTTCTACGCGCTGCATAGTTATTTGATAAATTTCGATAAATTTATCGATATATAGCTTAACTGGCACCATTTTTGCTGTAAAACCGGCCTGCTTGCACTTAGTTATTGACTGTCGCTGATTGCGTCTAGTATTCTGCCACATTTCGGCTTCAGAAATTCGCAAGTCAATAGAGACAGTTTCTCCAGTGATTTGGCAAATATCTGGATTTAATATTTGGTCTAACCCTTCATTAAGTATAGGATGCAGCCGAAAGAAAGCCGAACAGACCTTTTTGGCGCGTAACACCCGCGTTAACTCATTTATTGCTGAATTCACAAACTCAGGTGTAGCAGCAGCTTCGTTCAACAGAATTCCCGGATAGCCATAAGGTGATACCACATCAAATACTTCTGGTATATTCTCTTCCCATACTCGATCGCACGGGCGCACAAGATAGGACAAAAAGAACATTTTTTCATCATCAACTATTAAAATAGCCTCTGGCTTATATTCAGTTCTTTTTGCTTCTAAATTTACATACTCTGGCCAATGATAAATATCATGGCATATTTTTTGCAGGGTAGAAATCCACCAACTACTTGACAAATTTACAATTTGTATATCCATATTTAGATAATTTTTTGCAGATTCAAAAAATTTATGGGTTGATTTGGCAGATCGGAAATTATGCGATCGGATCTAACAAAAATCTTGAGCCGATTTGGCTCGATTGATTTTAAAGCATAGGTTAACCTGTCGTCTTTTAGACAACTGTAATCGGGTATGCGCCAGTAATCGTTGCCCAGCCTACCAATTTTGAGAAGACCTGAATTATTAACAGACAGCATTATATAGGAGAAGCCATAGCTATATTGCCATGCTTCGGCTTCCAGCCAATTTTTCACTTCAAACGAGCATTTTTGCGTGCCAAAGTAATCTATTGGTATTTCGTATAAAAATTTGGACTGCTTGATTTCATAACCGAGTTGTTTGTATAAACTTAAACCTGCTTCGTTATTGATATCCACATCTAAACTAATTTTTTTGATGTGATGATTTTGGCATTCTTCCAGGAGATAAGCTAACAGTTGTTTTGCTATACCTTGGCGTTGAAATTCAGGAGCAACAGCTAAATAATTTATACTTAAGGATTCCCCATAAATTTTAGCATTTACATATCCAGCTAGATTACCTGCTAAATTTACTGTAAAAAATTCGGGATATTTTTGAGTAAAATCGCCTTCTTCTATCACTTTACTAATGTATCGTGATACTAGAGGGCTTAAGAATATCCAATCGCATAGAAAATCTTTGGGAAAAGCCTTTTTATGTAGTATTTCTATACGGCAACTTTCCGATGGTAAAGCTTGTCTAACGATCGCACTGTTTTCTTTCATCATCTAAGTCCTTCATTATTTTACTGGGGACTACAGCAACTGATTCTCTTCGCAGAACTTTTTCAACTGTCTTAACCAAAATTTTTACATCCATAAATAAAGACCAATTTTCAACGTAGTACACATCAAAAGCAAGTCTTTCATCCCAGAATAGGTTATTCCGACCGTTAATTTGTGCTAATCCGGTAATGCCTGGAAGTACATCGTGCCGCTTTGTTTCTCGGTCAGAATAATAAGGTAAATATCTGGGCAAAAGCGGTCTTGGGCCAACAAAACTCATGTCGCCTTTGAGAACGTTCCAGAGTTGAGGAAGTTCGTCCAGACTGGTTTTACGCAAGAATTGACCGAGGGATGTAAGGCGTTGCTTATCGGGGAGCAAATTACCCTCGGCGTCGCGATCGTCCGTCATGGTGCGAAACTTGTAGACTTTAAAAATGCGACTGTCTTTGCCGGGACGCGCTTGGGTAAAAACAACTGGACTACCCATGCGGATATGGATAGCGATCGCAACTATCAACAGTATAGGAGAGAAAACCAAAAGGGCGATCGCTGCACCCAATCTATCGAATAACCACTTAATTAATCTGCTGAATTTGATAAGTGGTAATTGCTTGTTATTCATAGTTCATTTCTCTGCTTACCACCTATACTTTAAACTCACAATCCCATTTTTTCCTGACTTAAGAAGATCGCATCGTCATAGCGAAGCATCACAACATCTTCCTGCCAACCATCAATGCTTATTTCTGGATTTTTGCCTAAAATCATTTCGATAATCCAGCGTGGAAAGTTAGCACCTGCTGCAAAAGAAAGAGGATATCCCCCCCCAAAACGAGGATTAATTTCAGTAAATTTAATATCTCCATTGGGAAGCAGAAAACATTGAACGGTAATGCAGCCTAAAGCACCAGGTAAAGTATCTACAACTTTCTTGCCCGCTGCAATTAAAGCTGAATTCTTAACGGTTACTCCTTTACTAATTTCTCCCGCTCTTGTTTCTATGCGTAGTCTAGGTACAACTGAGCGTACCTGTCCTTGAAAATCAACTAAAATATCTAGCGTATATTCTTCTCCTACTAGCAATTCCTGGACAATAGCATTGGGGATATAATCTTTAAAAAAAGCCAATTCTTTGGCATTTTTTATTTTTGTCACTCCCACACTAGCACTGCCATCAGCCGGTTTAAGCAAAAAAGGATATTTAGCTTGAGAGTCAGCTAAAATCTGATCAGCATCTAAGATTTCTGGAGTTGGCAATCCCATTTTTTTGAAAAACTCGTAAGTTTTCGTTTTATCATTGCAAATGCCTGTAGTTTCAATTGATGAAACAACAATAGTTACACCTAATTTCTGGAAATCTTCTTTATGAACGGCTAGGGTATTTAGTTCTGTGTCAATCAGGGGAATGAGCAGTTTTATATCATATTTTTGGCAAATTTCCTTTAAAATACTGATATAGTTTGGGTCTTTTACACGAGGTACTAGCTCGTTGAAATCGCTGATAAAAGAAGCTGGGGCATTATTTTGTGAATCAGCAGTCACAATGCTACCAGTTAATCCCATATCTTTTAAAGTTTTCTTAAAAGCTTGGATCAGGGATACTCTTCTTCCTGCACTTGTAAAAAGGATGTTGAATTCGCTCATAAAATACCTCTTAATTACGATTTTGATTCCCAAGAAATTTAGGCATAGTTACCTTTTCGCTCTGATTAATTCCTTCTTGCTTGAAAACTTTGATTACTGTTAACCAAAGAATTTTCAGATCGAGCCAGAGACTCCAGTTGTCTATATACCACACATCCAATTTAAATTTTTCCTCCCAAGTGATAGAATTGCGCCCATTAACCTGCGCCCAGCCAGTAATACCTGGTTCTACTTCATGACGACGTGCTTGTTCGGGACTATAGCGATCTAAGTATTCTACCAGTAGAGGTCGAGGCCCTACAAAACTCATGTCGCCTATGAAAACATTCCAGAGTTGAGGAAGTTCGTCCAAGCTCGTTTTACGCAACAAGCGACCAAAGGCTGTAAGCCTTTGTTTACTGGGCAAAAGATTGCCATCAGAATCGCAGTCATTGGTCATGGTGCGAAATTTGTAGAAGTTAAAAATCCGACCATTTTTCCCCGGTCGGGATTGCATAAACATAATTGGTCTACCCATGCGAATATAGATAGCGATCGCTACTATCAGCATCACGGGAGATAAAATTAGCAGCGCGATCGCCGCGAACATTCTATCTAATAGAAACTTCACAAACTTGGTCGGTTTGGTGCTTGGTAATTGGTAATTAGTCATGGTTCTTAGTGTGTTCTTAGTGAATAACTAACAAAAGATTTCTCCGCAGATAAATTATCAACCGTTTCCTGTAAACAAAATATTATACCTTCCTAAGCTAAAGCTTCAGCATAAAGTTCTTCATGTAGCTTGATCACCTGGCTCACATCGTAAGCAGCCATCCGTTCTCGTCCCTGCTTGCCCATAGTCTTAGCCTCTTCAGGACGATCTAACACCCAAGCCATTGCTTTTGCGATTCCTTCTATATCCCCCACTTCTACCAGAAGACCGCAACCTCCTTCTAGTAATTCTTGAGTACCGCGAATTTTAGTACCAATTACAGGAATTTCCATTGACAAAGACTCCATAACGCTTCTAGGTAAACCTTCCTGTTCGGAAGCTAGGATATTTGCTACTGAAGCTCGCATTAAAGTAGGAATATCATCGCGCCTACCTAAAAAGTGTACTATATTTTTGACTCCCAAATCCGATGCTAATTTCTGCATTTCCTCTAATAGTCGTCCACGACCGGCCAATACTAAATGTACTTCCGGTCTAGCCAACTTGGCAAATGCTTGAATTACATCTCGATGATGTTTGCGAGCAATAAATTCAGCTACGCACAAAAACAGAGGAGTTCCTTCAGCTACTCCCAACTCCTGACGCACTCGCCCTACCTCTGATTCTGCTACAACATCCGGGTTGTAATATTTTAAATCTACACCAATTCCTGGCATATAGCGAATACGTTCTGGGGGCAAAATATTATATTTCTTGGCTGTTAACTCATCCTCGCGATTAATTAATGTTAAATAGTCTGTCCAATTCCCAGCTATTTTTTCTAAAGTTAGAAAAATAGCATTTTTTAAGGCTTTTCCGCCTGGATGAAAGTGAAAGCCGTGAGCAGTATAAATGACCTTACATTTCCCCTGCTTTCTTAAATTATTAACAGCGTATCGGCCAACAAAAGCAGCCACAGGAGTATGTACGTGAACGATATCGTAGTTCCCTTGTGCCATTACTTCTCGAATTGCTTGTGGAGCAAGGATCAGATTTTTAGGATCTAAGGGATTGCGCGACCATTCGATTTCCCAAACTCGGTTAAAAGCTTGTAAACATTCAGGGGATTTAGAAACACCTTGAGCCATTGCATCTACTTGCCAACCTTTGCTGCGGAAGTGGTAAGCAAAAGGCAACAGGAAAGCGCGGAGAGTTGCTGCTATCGTAGTTACTACTAAAAGGCGGGTCATTTTTTTTGCCTCAACCATACTTCTGTGATTTCCCGGACGTGGCGATAAAATTCAATCCGTTGTTTTTCGAGAATTTCATCTCTATATTCTTTGGCTGTTTCTAAGTTACCCGCTGACATTTTGGCCATACGAGCGGGCTCGGTTATTACTTGGCGAATTTTAGTTGCCAATGCTGTTACATTGCCGGGGGGCACCATATCTTCCGGGGGTAGCAATTCCGGTATGCCTCCTACTGTGGAGCCAATACAAGGCAATGCTCGCGCCATTGCTTCTACCATTGCTCTCGGTAAACCTTCTTGGTGGGAAGGCAGAACAAACAGATCGGCACGATCCAATTGGGCCATTACTGCATCACCACCAGATAACTGACCCAGGAAAGATACTCGCTCTTCTATGCCAAGGGATTTGGCTCTAGCTTCCAATTCCGATCGATGTTTGCCATCTCCAATCAAAGTTAATTTTAGGTCTAATCCCTCTTGCACGCAAGCCCCAACTGCATCGATCAACACATCGGGTGCTTTATAAAGTTGAGCGAGCGTACCGACAAAAACTAGATTAAATGTGCCTTCTTGACGAGGTACACGAGGGGAAGAAACCAGCGTGCGTTCTGGAATGTCTACATCTGATACACCTACGGAAAAGTTAGCACAAGGGTATCGTTGCTGCAAAGCGTTTTTGGTAACATAAGCTGCTGCTGCTGCTTCTCTACAATGCCGCCGCAGTCTTCGGGGAGATGACCAGCGAAAAAACGGGCGCAGGGGATGTTTTACCGACCCCGGTGCAAAGACATCATAAGGGTCTGCTACTACTTCCACGGCATAAGGACGCCCCGCTTTGTGTAGCATGGATTGGATAGGGGAGGCGATCGTAGAACCAACGCGCAATATTACCGCATCGTTTGGTTTGACTGCATTTCTGGCACTGCGCTGCACTTGCCATGCCTTGAGCAAATATTGCCAAGGGCCAATGTAATAAGGTATGGCCGCAAAGTCAACTCCTTCTCCATTTGCTTGTTTCCAGTCGGAAGGCACATTTGGGACATCTCGCACGCGGGCTACGACACGCACGCGATCGAATACTTGTAAGTATCGCGTCCAAAAGGAATAGGGGAAGGTTGTTTGCGTCCATACCTTGCCATCTGGCGTGCGATCGAAGCGATATTCCACAGTTACGACAACATTCATAGCGGGAAGAAAGGGGCTAGGGGCATTTGAATTAGGGAATGATAGGCCATAAAAGAACGAGCGAATCTAAAGTTCCTTAGTTGCTTGATAAACTGCCACATCTAAAGGTTTAAGAGAGCCAGATAGGCGAGTGCCGTTTAATGCTAGATTGTCAGGATTATTTTCAAACATACGTTTGAGTTGCGTAATTTTTGATGGGATGGCGACCGATACTTCTTGGCGATCGTAAGAACGGTTAACTACTATCACTAATGCTTTGTTTTGATAAGTCCATATTCCAGCTATTACCTTTTCTATACCTACATCAATTATTTTTATATCTCCCTCTAACAATAGGGAATCAATGGTTTTTATTTCTGGCACTAAAGTCTTCATTTTTGCCCACAAATCCGGGTGGGATGGTAGATGCCAACCTGTATCGTGATAAGTGTAGTAAATAATTCCTTTTGCACCTGCTAACAGGGCTTGATAGGTCATATTTCTCACTTCATCAAAAGTTGGGATGCGGAGGGGACGGAGTTTTCCTTGTTTTCTTCTTCGCCAAGCAAAAGCTTGTACGTTAGCATAAACAGCCTTCTGGTATGGAGCAACTGCATCGCGGACAAGGGAAACCCGATCGTAGGTTAATGATATCTCATCATCTCCGTTACCAATAGGATAAGACTGCATGGCAATTACATCAGCACAACTGGCAAATTCTTTAATTTTATTTGAATAACCGCTGATATAAGTGATATGATTTGGATCGTTTAATTTCACTTGTTGGTGAAATTTTAACACTTCTTGGGGAACGAGTTTACCATTATCAACATCATCCGCAATATTCCAACCCAAAACCGCAGGTTTTTCTTTGAAGGAATTGACCATATTAACTAACCCAATCCCTTGTTCGCTCACAACATAAATCCCAAGGCGCTCCGCTTCATTCAAAAATCGATCGTAACTATTAACTTCTGTTGCGGAAGCATGAATCGTGTTGAATCCAGCCGCTGCAATATCCCGCATATCTTTGATTAATTCTTCTGGTTTTGATTTCCAAGAAACGTGATAAAATCCGAACGGGAAAAATGGTTTACCATTAACTATGGTGATACCGTTAACAATATTTACGCTCTTATTTTTTAACGATTGATTTATAGTGGCTGCTTGAGAAGAGCAGGCTAAATTATTATTTGTTGTAATTGCTACACTTATTACTAGCATTACCACAAATAATGCTACCAATGTATAGATTTTATACCAGTTTTTTCGCTTGCTCATATTGTTTCGCTTAAGCCTTTGGAGTTAGGTAAAGATTCTTCTAGTAAATAAGGAGTTCTCAGGACAATTGCTACCGAACTGAGATAAAGTCCGAGAAACTGACCTAGAGCGGGTACGGGATAAAAAGTTTCTTGACTAACAGCGGTAAGTAAAAAAGTAACTGTTCCCCATAAAAAAGGTTTTTCTTTGATTTCTATCTTATACAAATAGAAGAGAATCATCCCAAATAATATGGCAAATATGCCCACACCTATCAAACCTGTTTCGGAAGTAATTTGTAGATAAAGCATATGGGCATTGTCGCCTCGATCGATCGCCGAACCAAAACCATTTCCGACAATCCAACTAACTTGATTGTCATCTAATGCAGCCAGGTGAGCAGCCCATCTTTCATCCCTTCCACTTAAATTGTCAGTGTTATTAGCTTGGAACACGGTTAATTGGCGATCGATAATTGAGCCTTCGTAGGAATTTAGCTCAATACCTTTCAACCCTAAAGCAGATGCCAGTACAGGTAAAATCCATGCCATATTAATAATTATTAAAACATAAAATGGTTTGGTTACCAAATAAAGTAATACTAAAAATAGGATAGCTGCGAATCCAGAACGAGACTCGCTGATAAATACAGTTAGTGCAGAAAGAATAAGGAAAGTAGTGTTAGATATATCCTTTTTTTGACTGCTGCCTAAGTGCAATCTCAAAATCAGAAGCATCATTACTTGGGCAGCAACATAAGCATGGTTGTAACCGACAAAACCTAAACCCTTAGTGCCAATCTCACCAACATTACCATAGTATTGCCAAGCTCCCACCTTCGGTAAATGGGCAGTGATTAATGAGAGAGGTATTACACCAGCATAGGTTAAGAAAACTCCCAAGCAAACAAAAATTAGTACACCATCAACAATTTGCCTCATTTTCTGAAGTCGCTCTGGTGTTAATGGAATACGAGCAATTAACCAAAATGAACTAAAGTATTGCACTAAGCGATAAAGTTGGAAAGCGCCAAAAGGAGGACCAACGGCATTGGGTTCGGCAGTAGCCAAGTAACAAAGATAGGATAGGATGATTCCCAACAAAATAATTATAAAAATCGAAAATATTTTTTTATTTGGCAGAGATAGAGGGGTAGTATATCGACGACATCGGATAAAGGTGAAGATAATGAAAAAGAATGCTAAATCAGAAAAACAAGGCCAAAGTGCCCAAGGCCCTATCGGTAATATCGGGACTGTGAAACTTTGGGAGAGCAAATAACAGCATAAACCAAAAAACAACCATTTTGTGCGTTGTAACTGCGATGACGATATAGCCGTAGAGTTAGGTATAACAGATTTAGTTTGGGTTTTTAACTTCATTGAACGATCGCTCCTGTGTAAAGTGCCTCCAATTGTTTAACGCTATTATGAATATTGAACGAACTTTTCTCAACCACTTGATAAGCTTCGGTTTGGGGAATTTTCGGTTTGGCTTTTTTAGTAGTTAGGATCGCCTCCGACCATTTCGATGCAGTTTTGGAAAGGGAAAGTCGTTGCATCAATGGCCGAACTACCTCTACTTCTTGAGTAATAACATCAGAAAAGATACAGGGTAAACCAGCAGCTTGCGCTTCCATCAAGACGAGAGGTAGTCCCTCGTGCAGGGAGGGCAAGAGGAACAGATCCATTGCCCCAACCATCAATTGAGGAACATCCGATCGCACGCCTGCCAACATAACGCGATCCCTCAAATTCATCTGATGAACTTTTTCCTGCATCTGCGCCCGCAAGGGGCCATCCCCCACCAATAAGAAGCGGATGTCAGCATCTTTCTTAGCTAGCAAACCAGCGATATCTAAGATAAAGTCATGGTTTTTTTGTTCTTCAAATCTACCAACATGACCGATCACAAAAGCCTCGGCAGGAATGCCCAATTGATTGCGTATTGCTTGTCGATCGACAGATTGGCTAAAAGGAGTCAAATCGACACCACAGTAAAGCACTCGCCAGCGCGGGTCATTTTCCCAATGGGAACCGAACAAAGATTGGGCAGATGGGCGACTGGCAGCTAAACCGATCGTGGCATGGCTAGAAATCAACCATTTCGTTAAATTCAAATACAATTTTCGCGTTGGGCTAGCCTTAGCTTCTACCGCAGAGGTATCGTTATGGCTGTGGGCTATGCGGATGGGTACACCAGCCTGCTTTGCTAACCGGAGAACGTAACCATTGAAGTGCTGAACGTGGCTGTGGACAATATCATACGATTCATTTTTCTGGAGAATCCGTTTAAAATTAGACTCGTAAAGCAACGGTTGGGATGGGCGAGGGCAAGATATAATCTGGCTGCCAAGAGTGCGAACTTCGTCATCGTAAGGGCAGGGTTTAGTGGTATGAACCAAAAAGTCTATCTGGAAGCGATCGCGATCGATATGTCTCAAAACGTGCATCAGCCAAGTTTCAATCCCGCCCCGATTCATGCCACCGACGACATGGAGAATGCGTAGGGGACGGCGATCGCGTTTTTCAGAGAGTATTTGATTCTTCGTCAACAGAGCATCTACGGGGTTTGCATATGGCATGATAAGTAACACGTGAACTGAAAACCAATCGAACTAATACTGAAATAACCAGCGCGATGCTGGCACCTCTCAACCTCTCAATCCCTCAACTCTATTTTGGGTGACAAATAATTACAATACCATCAGCCAGCAAAGGATATCGTGCTAATATTATATTTTTAATTTGCTCCTTGAAAAATTTGTTTGAGTGAGCGCTTGTGCACAACTGGATTGTATCAACAAATAGCCCAGCTTGATTTACCACTTTCCAAATTGTGTAGGGTGTAAACCAGTACCTATGGTCGGAATTGATAACCTCTACGTTTTTAAAGACCCGTCGAATATTACTGAACCTGAGAGCATTAGGAACAGTGATAACAATCTTTCCAATATTGTCTCCATAATTATAAATAAATTGGTTGAGAAAATAAACAGGATTATCAATATGTTCTAAAACCTCACCTAAAACCACGTAATCCCAGTATTTAGAAATAATTCTTTGATTTTTATCAGGAGAAATTATATCTCCAAAGTAAATATTAGAGACATGAAACTTTTCTCGAACAAAGTCAATACCTTCTTGGTTAATATCAATCCCCAAGCATTCTGATGCAATATTAGTCAAGCGCTGATGAAACCAAATACCAGATTGAATTCGGGACTCAATGAGTGGAACATGGTCAAGGCAGCCAATATGAAGCACACTTTTCCCCTTTACTATATCTTCAACAAATTCCATTCTTTCTCGGATGCGACCTAATTGCTCTATCGAGAGTGCAAATACATCGCTGAAAGATTTTCCATCAATATAAGAAAATGCTTTTGAGTCAAGTTTCATAACTACCTCTGCGGAGTTTGTATATGGCATGATAAGTAACACCAAAACTGAAAACCAATTGAATTAATGCTGAAATAACCAGCGCGATCGCTGCCCCTCGCACTCCCTGTGTTGGAATTAACCAGAGGCTAGCGATCGCAGAAGTCCCTGTTGCCAAAGCAAACAAAGGCATTAGCACCAGAAAGTACCTAGCTGCCGTCATCGCGGAGCCCAGGAAAGACGACACATATCCGATACCCGCAGCCACCATCAGCCACGCGAACAAATCTGCCCGCTCGGCATACTCCGGTTTATAGAGTAAAGTTAGGATTTCCCGGCCGGCAACAACAGCGACAAAAACGCCTCCCGCACCTAACATCAAGCCAATCCCCACCAGCTTGAGCAAAAGTGTGCGAAAAGCAGTGCTATTTCCCGCTGCATAATATTTTGCCAGCCGCGGACTTGCAGACTGCGCTAGGGGACTGACTACCATGTTCCCTGCAACCATCAGGTAAGATATTGCAGAGAAAATCCCCAGTTCCCGTTCGCCCAAATACCGCTCGATAAAGTATCGAGGAATGTTAGTATTCAGCGAAATCAACATCATCACCCAACCCAGAGGTAAAGCCAGCAAAACTAACTTTCCCAAAGTTTTTCCCTCCCAGCGCGGGTACAAGGGATTTTGGCTGTTTTCAGGTTCAGCATCGGCCACTAATAAATCTTCTCGCTCTCTCCCCTGCGAAGAATTATTTAAAATTAATCTACCATTCCGAATATCCCAGCCGAATAGGACTAAACCCCACGCAACTGCTAATCCGATCGCTCCCCCTACAACACTCCCAGTCAGAGAAACTCCGATGCCTAAAAGTAATAACGACAAAGGCCCTTTAATCATCAAGGCGATCGCAATTCGATCCATCCGTTCGTGTTGTTGAATCAAGCCATAAAACACATCGCTGATCGACTCAAAAGCCTTTGCCAGGGCGATCGCCAAAACCACCAGCGAAGTCTCCCACCGATATCCAGCGTTGAGCGTAATTCCGGCAATTATCAAAAGTGCTAGCGCGGTTGCAATTAACCTCAGACCCAGATAATCGCTAAAAACATACTCCCCTTTGGCATCTGTTGCTTGGATCTGACGCAATTGGAGATTGCTAAACATGATCACAGGTGCTGTAACCGCCAGGCCCAAGGTAAATTGACCCACCATTTCAGGACTGCCCAATTTAGCAAGCAACACCAACATCCCCCACTGGGAAGCCGCATAAACGAGGTGCCCAGTGAAAGTCCATGAAAAATTTCGGCGTAATGTTAGTGGTTTCAACTGTTGCATTAGTAGCTAATTACCTGCTTGCTAATTGGTGGATTCTCTATCGTGTATTTCCCATTTCAAAGTTATTCATAAATGCCCCCTTAACTTTTCGCACTCTTAGCCATCATCAATTTCCCTACCGCAGCACCTTCTACAGGCTTCGAGAAAAAGTATCCCTGCCCGTAGACGCACTTCATGGATTTTAGCTGAGCTATTTGCCACTTCGTTTCTACTCCTGTGGCAATCATGCCCATACCTAACTCCTGAGTGATTGCAACAATTTTATGAAGAACTTCTAAGTTGGGGTTGCTAGCATCCAGCCCGCTGACTAGAGAGCAATCTAGCTTCAAACTGTCAAATTTCCCATACTTCAGCCGCGTCAATTGGTAAAGGTGAGTTAATGATACATCACTAAGACCACAGTGGTCGATTTGTACTTGCACACCTAAAGTTTTAAGTTTGAGAAAAACAGCTCCAGCCAACTCGGAATTTTCCGTCACAACATATTCAGGAATTTCTAGCCTCAAACTCGGAGCAGCGAGATTTGTTTCTTTCAAAATTTTGGCAATCGTCTCAATTAAGTCAGCGTGAAAAAACTGTTTGCTAGTCAGATTCACGCTGACTGTTAAAGGAGGGTTAAGACGAAATTGCGACTGCCAAATCCGCATCTGGCTGCAAGCTTGCCGCAGTACCCACTCGCCAATAGGAACAATCAAGCCGGTTTCTTCTGCCGCTGGTAGGAATTCGTCTGGCCAAAGCAAACCTCGATTCGTGTGCTGCCAGCGCAACAGCGCTTCAAAACTACTAATCTTATTAGTTTCCAGGCAGACGATCGGCTGATAGTGAATCCGAAACTCCTCATTGGCAAGAGCCACCCGCAAATTATTCTCTAACTGAACAGATGCTGCACTGCTAATCTTGGCCGTCTCGGTTGTTTTTTGGGCTGTATTGGCGTGCAAATTGGCGGTTGAATACCCTGGTACGTACTCAGGCACTAACTGCTGTAGCATTGAGACAATTAAATTCGCATCATTACGATCGCTCGCTTGACAAAGGGCTTCTACTTCCTGGTCAATATTTTCTTTCACTAGGCGGCTGGCATTGCCAAGACTGAGAATTTTTTCGTGTTTAGTGCGGTTGTATTTCTCGCCCGGAATAAACAGCTCTTCAAACAATTTTTCTCCCGGCCGCAGCCCTGTAAACGCGATTTCTATGTCTTTGCCCACTTCATATCCTGAGAGCCGAATCAAATCTTTTGCTAAATCAAAAATTCTGACTGGTTCTCCCATCTCAAGCATGAAAACTTCCCCGCCATTGCCGATGACTGCTGCCTGCAAAACCAGTTGAACTGCTTCGGGAATTGTCATGAAATAGCGAGTGATATCTGGATGGGTAATTGTGATCGGCCCGCCCTCAGCAATTTGTCGCTTGAAAGTAGGTACGACGCTACCGCGGCTGCCAAGAACATTACCGAAACGAACCACTACAAATGGGTTTTTGCTTTTTTTGGCTGCTTGCAGCACCAGCATTTCGGCAACTCTTTTGCTAGCTCCCATAATGCTAGTTGGATTCACCGCTTTGTCGGTGGAAATCATCACAAATTGTTTCACATTGTATTTCAATGCCAGATCCAGCAGATTTTTCGTCCCCCGCACATTGTTAGTAATCGCTTCCGGCGGGTTTAATTCCATCATGGGTACGTGTTTGTGAGCGGCCGCATGAAAAATGATGTCTGGTCTCATTGTTAGAAAAACGTACTCTAAGCGCTCGCGAAAGCGAATATCGGCCATAAAGGCTGTCACGCGAGTAATATCTGTTGGGGTTTGGCTGGTTTTTTTGAGTTCTGACAGGGCTTTTCCTAATTCTTGTTGAATGTTGAATACAGAATTTTCTCCGTGTCCGACGATGATGATTTCCGCAGGAGCGCACTTTAATATTTGCCGACAAAGTTCGCTGCCGATGGAGCCACCCGCACCGGTAATTAGAACTTTCTTGCCTCCAATCAATCCCAAGACTTTCTCAACATCAGTTTGAATGGGTTCGCGGCGGAGCAAGTCCTCAATCTGTACTTCTCTGAGGCTACCTAAACTGACACGACCGTTGATGATTTCATTGATGCCGGGGAGGGTGCTGGTTGGAATTCCCATTGACTGACAAATTTCTACGATCTCCCTAATCTCTTTTCCCGGAGCTGAGGGGATGGCAATCATAACTTTGTCGATATTTAGCGATCGAACTACTTCCGGAATGTTACAGCGATTGCCGACTACAGTCAGTTTGCCAATCTGCTTGGAGATTTTTTTGCGGTCGTCGTCTATGAAAGCGATTGGATCGAGTCCTACCTCTGGACTCCTCTGCATCGTTTGCATCAGAGATGTGCCTGCACTGCCCGCACCGACTATCAGGACGCGATCGCGTTGCTGAACTTTCCACGATTTTTGGTTCCATCTTTCCAGGGCTGGAATGCTGAAACGAATCGCCCCCACTAACAAAAAGCTGATCATAGCGTCTAGTAGCGGCAGCGATCGTGGCAGATTGGCGATCGGCGAATTATTTAGCTGGTAGAGTTCTTGGAACAAGATAATTTCCCCTGCTAGGGATATACCTATCAGCATCGTTATTTGTGCCATTTCTTCCAGGCCCGCATACCGCCAGTAACGCTTGTAGAAGCCGCCGCCATAAAATACTGTAAGCTTTAGTGCTAAAAATAATACTGTAACTACCGCTAGGCTCTGTAGGTAGGGAGTCAGATTCAATATGCCATCTAAACGAATTGCCAAGGCCAGTAACGGTGCGATCGCAAAACAAATTGCATCGATTATCAAAAAATGACGGGTTCTTAATCCCACCAACACTTTGCTAATTTTTTTTCTGATCATATTCTTCCGACGCTATTAGACAACAACTTTACAGTAACTAGATCGAGTCCCTAATGCTGAGGTATTTTTTTATACCACCCTCTCCCCTTAAATTAATCAACCTTTTAATCGTCGGGCCTAACTCAAGTGATATTATGGTTAAGGAGAGATTATCAAGAATATGTCCCGTCTCTTAATTTATTTTTAGAGAGGATTTTTAGCTAAAATTTATAGATGCCACCTTATTGCTGCTTCTATCTTCTCCTACTACTGGTTCGATCGCTCATAACTTTACAATTATTTACATAATTTCACCCAAAAATATTTCTCTAGGGGGATGGCCAACGATATATGTGTTAAAACCATGACAGTGCTTGACTTAAGTGATAAAATGGATATCCTCAATAATGAGTTTAAAAGCCTAGGGCGTGTTTTCTTGCCTCGTTGTATCCTCGAAAATAGGCGTGCTCCGGCAGGAAGTCTTGAGGAACCCTTGGAGACTTAAGTACGGAACAGTGGGATTAGTTAAAACCGCTACTACCACCGCTCCAACCCAAAACCGATCAGCCTGCGTGACGACCATCGACAAGTTGTCAATGGCATTCTGTGGATACTCAGAACCGGGACTCCGTGGCGAGACCAGCCAAAACGTTATAGTAAGTGGGTTCAGGGTGGCAACACGGTTTTATCGGTGGCAAAAAGCCGATCGAAGGAAACAAGTCTTATAAGGTCTACAAGCCGATGCGGATCAACTCCGAAAGCTACACTATCCGGTTCATTACGTCGATCGAACTGTGATTCGTGCCCGCCAACCCTCGGCTATGGTGGAAAAAAGGAGGCGAATCACAGGAAAAACTAGGCCGTTCTCGTGGTGGTTTTAGTACCAAAATACAGATACGTTAAAGTGAGGGTAAAGGTAAACCTATAACTTTTCTTCTGAGTAGCTTGTCAACCTAACGAGTCAATTTTTTTAGAACAATTGATGGAACAAGGAGCAGTAAGCGCATTCTGGTGCAGGTCGTCCGCGTCAATCCCCTGAAAGAGTCGTAGGAGACAAAGGCGATCGCACGTCGTCCCATCCGTAGTTATCTAAGTCGCGCCCGGTATCCGTTTTACGATTCCACGACTTTCAAATGAACTACGTCGCCGTCTTTTTAGCCGTGAAATCTACTCTCAACGCAATATAGTTGAATCTGCTATCAACCGACTCATGAAAAGGAGACGTATTGCTACCGGATAGGAGAAATTGGCTGCCAACTATACAGCCATGATTACGATCGCCTGCATTCTGTTGTGGTTATAGTTTAAAAACACGCCCTAGGGTGTTAGAGTTTACAAAAAATCATTTTTCGGGAGTAACTGATGGAATCAACTGAAAGTGGTATCGGATTTCAGGAATACTGGCAGATTCTGAAGCGCAGGTGGCTGCCAGCCTTAGCAGTATGTGCCTCGGTTGTTGCACTCGCCACCTACAGCACGCTGAAGGAAAAAGCAGTTTATATGGCAGAAGGAAAGCTGTTATTTAAGAAAACAACTCCTGGATCTGCTTTAACAGAATTGGGTAAAGAAATCGGAGAGTTGACTCCTGCGGCGCAACAAAGCAACCCTCTGACAACGGAAATCGAACTGATTCGTTCAGTCGAAATTGTCGAAAAAACTATAAATATACTTCAGTTAAAAGACGAAGAAAATAATCATCTGAAAACAAAAGATTTTTTTAAAAATCTGACAGTAGCTACTATTAAGGGCGCTGATATCCTCACGGTTTCCTACAAAGATAAAAACCCGGAGATAGCAGCCGCTGTCGTAAAAACCATGATGAAGTTTTATATTGATAACAATCAAAAAGTGAATCGCTTAGAAGCTGTGTCTGTTCGACAGTTTATTGAAAAGAAGCTGCCTAAGTCAGACCAAGCTATGCGGAAAGCAGCTGCAGAATTGAGGAAATTTAAAGAAGATAATAAAGTGGTCAATCTTGAAGAAGAAGCTAAATCAGCAGTGGCAGTTATGGCGGAACTAGAAAGTCAAATCGACCAAGCTAAGTCGGATTTGCTCAAGGCCCGGGCTCAGTCTAAAGCATTTGAAGACGAATTACAAATGAATCCCCAGCAAGCATTGACCGCCAGCACCCTCAGCCAATCTAGCACTGTGCAGGAAGCTCTCAAAGAATACAAACAAATAGAGCGGCAGTTAGCAATTGAGCAAAATCGCTACCAGGAAAATTCGCCTATAATCACTAGGTTAGAAACTAAGAAAGCTACGATGAAAGCTTTACTAGACCAACAAATACAACAAGTTTTAGGGGGGCAACAGCCGTTGCAAAATCAAAGTTTACAGATAGGAGAGGTGAAACCCAAACTGATCGAAGAATTTATCAAGGTAGATGTAGAACGCCAGGGTTTGGCTGAGCGAGTTACTATTCTATCAAATGCTCTAGCTGGCTACAAGCAGCGGGTAAAAGTTTTGCCGAAGCTAGAGAAGGAAAAGCGGGAACTAGAAAGAAAACTCCAAGAAGCCGAAGCTGATTATCAGGAATTGCAAAAAAAACTCCAGGAAATTCGGATTACTGAAAATCAGCAAGTGGGGAATGCTCGGATTATCCAAAAGCCGAGTGTTCCGGAGGAACCAGTCCGTTCTCGCAAGTCTTTATTGCTGGTAGCTGGCGGCTTGTTGGGAACTCTGCTGGGTATAGCTGCGGCGCTGCTTTTAGAATCTCAAGATAAGTCGGTCAAAACTATTGAAGAGGCGAGGGAATTATTTGGGTTTACTTTGTTGGGAGTGATTCCTTTCCATAGAAAGTCTGAAAAAAATCCTCGGCGCAATTCCTGGCGACTTAAGTCTGCTTCGCAGGATTTAGAACAATCTCCCCGACAGATTGTTGTGAGAGATACTCCTCATACTTCGAGCAGTGCTGCTTACCGAATGCTTCAGGCAAATCTGAGGTTCCTGAGTTCTGATAAAGAGCTGAAAGTCATTGTTGTCAGTAGTTCGCTACCGCAAGAAGGCAAGTCTACTGTATCGGCTAATTTGGCTGTAGCTATAGCTCAATTAGGACGGAAGGTTTTGCTGGTAGATGCGGATATGCACTGTCCTGTTCAACATCGGATTTGGGAGCTTCCCAATCAAGTAGGTTTGAGCAATGTGATAGTCGGACAAGCTGGGTTTGGCGATGCGATCGCCCAAGTCATGGATAATTTAGATGTGCTCACTTGCGGGGTGATTCCGCCTAATCCAATGGCTCTCTTGGATTCACAGCGGATCACTTTATTAATTAAGCAATTTTCGGCTACTTATGATGCAGTAATTATTGATGCTCCTTCTCTGAATGTTGCTGCTGATGCTCTGATTCTGGGGAATAAAGCAGATGGGATTTTATTGGTAGTGCGGCCTGGTGTTCTGAATTCTGGTACTGTGGCTTTTGCCAAGGAGCTATTGAAGAAATCAAGCCAGCACGTTCTGGGCTTAGTGGTGAATGGAGTAAGTGCTAAAAACGAACCGCACAGCCATTACTATTTTACCAATGAATCTTACGCTCAAGAGCAGAGTCCTGGCATCAATAAAATAACGAATAACCAGTAACCAATAACAAAAGTTAACAGTTAACTGTTGACTTTTGTTATTGGCAGCCGCACTCCGAAAGTCGAGCCGAGTCCTTCCCCTGAACTTTCGGCCCAGACACTGCCGCCGTGGAGTTCCACCAGATGGCGGACGATCGCCAATCCCAGTCCCAGCCCGCCGTAATTGCGCGTAGAAGTGCTGTCAGCTTGGCGGAAGCGATCGAACACAAAGGGCAAAAACTCCTTGCTGATGCCAATTCCCGTATCTCTGACAACGATCGAAACAGAGTGAACCGGAGACGGCCCAGACAAGATCGCGCCACCCGCTGCTCCCGGTTCCCCATCCTCCGAGAGCCTTACTTCCACGCGACCCGACGGCGGCGTAAACTTAATAGCATTCGAGAGCAAATTAGACACCACCTGCTGCAAACGAGTAGCATCGCCCCTCACCAAGCTCACCCCTTCGCCACAAAAACTCACCAATTCAATTCCCCTAGCTTCAGCATCAGGGCTCAGCGCCTTCACCGCCGTTTCTACAATCCGCACCAAATCCACCGGGAACAGCTTCAAACACACTTTGCCGCTGACAATCCGGGAAACGTCCAGCAAATCCTCAATCATCTGAGTCTGCAACCGCGCGTTTCGCTCAATAGTCTCCAAACCGACAGCCGTTTTTTCGGCACTCATCTGGCGCTGCCGCAGCATCTGCGCCCAGCCCAAAATGGCGTTCAGAGGCGTCCGCAACTCGTGAGAAAGCGTTCCCAAAAACTGGTCTTTAATCCGGTTGGCCTCCGCTGCTTCCCGGTAAAGCCGCGCATTGTCGATCGCCACCGCCGCATCCCGCGCCAAATCCTCTAGCAAAACTAAATCGCTCTCCCTGCAGCGGCGGCCCGACTCCCCGCACAGCAACGAAATCGCTCCCAGCGTCCGCCCGCGAGCGATCAGTGGCACGCAGATTGCCGACAGCACCTGAGATTGGGATCGCAGCACCAACTGCAGTTCCCTGTCGGGCACAACCGCCTCGATCACCCATTCCGGTATTTCGGCGTAAAGCTTCGACTCCCCAGTCCGCAGCACCTTTGCTACTCCGTGCCGTCCCTGGGGGTCTAGCGGCATACGCCGATCGATTTGCCACAGCAGAGCGACTTTGCTCGGATCTGAATGAGCAACTGCGTGCAAGCGGATCGAGCCGTCGGCCTCGACCAAATGCACGCAGCACCAATCCCCCAGCGCCGGTACTGTTAAATCTGCCAAACCTTGCAGCGCCTCCTCGTAATCCAGGGAAGCCGACGACAGCACAGCCAAAGCTTGAGCGCGAAAATAGGCTGTTTGGGTCGCTCGCTGGCGATCGTCAATATCCGTACAAGTCCCGAACCACTTGATAATTTTCCCCTCAGCATCCCGCACGGGCAATGCCCTGCCCAGATGCCAGCGGTAAGCCCCGTCAGATGCCCGTTTAAAGCGGTATTCCACCTCGTAAGTCCTCCCCGTCTCCACGGAGGTATTCCAGCGTTCTAGGCAGTTTTCCACGTCATCTGGATGCAAAACTGGCTGCCACCCCCAGCCTTGAGTTTCCTCCAGCGTCAAGCCGGTATATTCAAACCAGCGCTGGTTGTAGTAGTCGAGCCAGCCGTCGGGTCTGGCAGTCCAAACTATTTGCGGGATGGCTTCAGCGAGGACGCGGTACAACTGTTCGCTGGCTTCGGCGTGGCGACGGGCGGCCTGTTCCCGCGCCAATGCCCAATTCCGCTGTTCTTCGGCCTCTTTGCGAGCGGTGATGTCGCTAATCACGCCGATCCATTTGCAGGGATTACCTTGTTTGTCAAGCACTGCTTTGCCCCGATCGATCCAATGGAGCAAGCCACCCCCCTGGCACTGAACGCGGTATTCCTGAAAAAATGGGGCGGCAGAACTGTCTGGCGCACTCAAATACCGATCGACTGCGGCTAAAACTCGATCGCGGTCGATCGGGTGCAAGATACTGTTCCAAGCTGCTCTTGTCCTCGGAAATCCGCCTTTTGCGTACTCCAAATGTTCGTCAACGTGACCGAACCACAGCACGATCCCGGTTTCGATATCCCATTCGTAAATTAAATCACTGGCACTTTCTGCAGCAATCCGAAACCGCTCTTCAGACTGTCGCAGCACTTCCAGAAATTTAAAGCGTTCCGTCACGTCCAAAACCAGAGACAGCACCGATACCAACTGTCCCGAATCGCTGTAAAAAGCCGAATTGTACCATTCGCAGTGTACCAACGAACCCGACTTATTATAATTGCTGTTGCGAACTACATTGCAGCGATTTTCTGGTTTTTTTAAACTATAAATTGCCGATTCTACCTCTGATAAATCGCCCTTTGAAATAAAGTCCCAGTCGCTAAAATGCTTGCCTAAAACTTCTCTTTTTTCCCACCCAAAAATCTTCTCGGCCGCCGGCGACCACCCGCTGAGACGAAAGTTTTCATCCCACTCAATCACCGCTAGGGGCGTATTTTCAAAATGAGAAGTGAGTTTTTGCAGCGCCTCGCGCAGGGATGCTTCTACTTGCTTTCGCCCAGTAATATCGCTAAAAGAAATAGCAATGCCGTCTCCCAATTTAACGGTCATAATCCGAAACCAGGCGACAATGCCTTCGTTGTTATAATAAATCTCGGTATCGAGGGGAATTCCTGTTTCTACAACTTGCACGTAACGGTCGAACAAATTGTTATCTTTATGGCCCGGCAGCACTTGCAGCAATCGCTTGCCGGTTAATTCTTCAGGAGTACGGTGTTGCATTTTGGCCGCTGCGGGATTGACGTATTCCCATTCAAAATCCACAATTGTGGATTCGTCGCGGATGCTGCGGAATACGTTAAATCCGTCTAGAGATAATTCCTGAAAAACGCGGAAGCGTTCTTCGCTTTCTTGCAGCTTGCCTACAGTGTCAAGCAGGAGGTCCTCGACTCGCTCGCGCTGTGTTATTTCTGCAAGCAATTGCTGGTTAATTTGCTGGAGTTCGGTTGTGAGGGAAGGGAGGGAATTTGTAATAGCAGAGTCGGCTTGCAGTCGATCGACCTTTTGGGTTCCCAGCGCCGTATTTCCTGGTAAAGAGGCAGCCCCAGCCAAAGCCAACACTTGAGGAACCCAGGGTATCAGGGACGCTACAGCCCACAAAGAGATGATAGCGGTAACGGCAGCGATCGAACTTGACAGCCAGTAGCTGGGATGCACCAGCATCCAAACTTGCATCAAGTGAGTTGTCCCGCCGCAGAAAAACCAGGCTCCCAATAGGAGAAACCCCTTGCTTAAAGGCACATTCCGCTGCTTCCGGGCATAGTATGTCAGAAGTGCTGGAATTGAATAATAAGCCAAGGCAATTAACACATCGCTGACCGCGTGCAGTCCCATCAACTGGGGCTGCCACTGGCAACAGCCATCTTGGGGAATAAAATTGTGGTTAAATGACATAATCTTAATAAATGCTTAATAAATGGCAGCATTTCGGCTTTCCTGTGCGATCGATCCTAGTTGCACTTGTGTTGCTGACCCGCTAATTTCTAGTTTATACACAAAAAAACCTAAAACAAGAGTAACTTTAGTCTGGGGAGCAAAGTTCACAGTAGGTTTTAACCTGCCTACAATATTCGTACATTTATTGAGAGGTTTAGGGAGAGTCAGATACTATAATTCCCAAGGAGGTACGAAATTCAATGCTATATTTTGAATTCACAACTTACTAAAAAACAGAGCAATCGAGCGCACTTGATGAAGGGATTACTAAAGTGCCGTTCATTGAAACGGTTTAGCTAGAAGCTTGCAATATTCGATAAATTCATCTTTATGGAATCTATTCTTTGAGAAGTTTGCCGATTCAGAAATCCCTTCAACATAATAGGAGAATCGACCTCTACTTGGAGGCTCAGAAATCCTGCCGGAGCAGATTGATGCTTGGAACGTAGCATCCCCGCCTCTCGCCCCGGAATCACAACTAATCTGTACCTGTATCAAAGTCTACTAAATTCTGCTACTAAATCGGTTAATGTCACAGATAATCTTCCAGTAAAATTTCTGAAACCATCTCGAATTAAACATCCATGCGCTTAGAGCAGCTTCAAGCATTTCTTTCAGTTGCTGAAACTGGTAGCTTTCAGCAAGCGGCCCGGAAGTGCGGCGTTACCCAATCGACTATTAGCCGCCAAGTGCAGGGATTAGAAGCGGAAGTGGGTTTGTCGCTGTTTCACCGCACGGCCCACGCGAAACTGACTGTGGGAGGGGAATGCCTGTTACCTCACGCTCGCAAAATCTGTCAGACTTGGCAAAATGCTGCTGAAGAATTGGGAGACTTACGGGCGGGAAAGCAGCCGGAACTTTGCGTGGCTGCGATTCACTCGGTTTGCGCTGCTTATTTGCCACCTGTGCTGCAAAAGTTTTGCCGCGACTATCCAGACGTGCAATTGCGGGTGACTGCCCTGGGGAGCGATCGAGCTCTGAAAGTCCTCAAAGATGGTTTGGTGGACATAGCGGTGGTGATGAACAACCGCCATTTTACTCAAGCCCCGGAAATGTTGGTTGAGGTGCTCTACAATGAGCCGATCGAGGTGTTGATGGCGGCGGGTCATCCCCTGGCCCAGTACGATCGAGTACCTTGGCCGGAATTGATTTGTTACCCGCAAGTGGTGTTTAAGGACGGGTACGGAATGCAGCGGATGGTGCAAGAACAATTTGGACGCATCGGTGCTAAACTTCATGCTGTTTTGGAACTCAACACTCTTGATGCTTTTCGGGGTGTGGTGCGACAGGGAGAATTGATTGCTTTGCTGCCACATTCAGCTTTGGTGGACGCCAAGGGCGATCGCACTTTAGCAATTCGGTCGATCGCCCCAGATCGGTCAAATTCCAAGGTTTCGACGATCGGTCAATTGGCAGCAGATCCCACTTGGACTCGCGAAGTGGTATTGGTGACAACTCACGATCGAATGCAAATTCCGCCGATCGCCCATTTCTGGAATCTGGTACGCGAATTTGTCCCGCCAGTTGATGTAATCAAGCTAGGAAAATCAGGGAGTTAATACCATTTTAGATTTTAGATTTTAGATTTTAGATTGGGAAGGACTGATGAAATAAGGGTTTGGATATTTCCAACAATTGCCTTCTTTTTGAGAACTGGTATAATTCGATAATTTTGAATAGATAGTTCTGAAATTTAAATTTAAAACGGTTCAAATACTACCAATTACCCCTTACCAATTACCAACTTCAAAAGTTATGAGTGACGCATTTAGAGAATTGCTGCGAAAAATTGGCAGCGGAGTACACACAGGAGAAAACTTAACTCGCTCCGAAGCAGCAGCAGCCACGCGGATGATGCTGCTGGGGGAAGCAACACCGGCTCAAATCGGAGCTTTTATGATTTCCCACCGCATTAAACGGCCCACTGGGGAAGAATTAGCCGGAATGCTCGATGCTTATGAAGAATTGGGCCCTATGCTTGCCCCCCCAAACCGAGAAAAAGGGTTTTCCGTCTCTACCGTCGCCGTGTTTGGCGTTGCTTACGACGGGCGATCGCGCACGGCTCCAATTAGCCCAATAACCGCCCTAATTTTAGCCGCCTCTGGCGTCCCAACCCTCATGCACGGGGGAGATACCATGCCAACAAAGGAAGGCATTCCCCTGATTGAAATTTGGCGCGGTTTGGGAGTGAATTGGGGAAAACTGAGTTTAGAAAAAGTCCAGCAAGTTTTTGACAATACGGGTTTGGGTTTTGTTTACCTTCCCAAGCATTTTCCTCAAGCCGCCACTTTAGTTCCCTACCGCCGCGAAATTGGTAAACGGCCACCTTTTTCGACAATGGAGTTGATGTGGTGTCCCTGTACCGGCGACGTTAACGTTATATCGGGCTACGTCCACCCGCCGACAGAAGGTATGTTTCAAAAAGCCTTTGATCTGCGCGGAATCAAAAATTATACCACAGTCAAGGGATTGGAGGGAAGCTGCGATTTGCCGCGCGATCGTACTGCGATTATCGGCATTGCTAAGCCGGACGCTGAGTTTGAGCGAGTGCTTTTAGCCCACGGAGATTACGGTTTTAGCAGCACAAATCCGGCCTTGGAATCAACCTCTGAGTTATTAAAACAAATGCAGGAAGTGTTGCTGGGAAAACCCTCAGAAGTGATGCAGTCCGCTATCTGGAACGGCGGCTTTTATCTGTGGCGCAGCGGAGTTTGTTTGGATATGAGCTCTGGTTTAATTGAGGCAGAAACTTTACTCAGCAGCGGTCAAGTAGTGCAAAAACTTGAGGAAGTTAGCCAAGCCGTTAGTGTTTTGAGTTGAGAATGACAGTAGTCAGTAGTTGACAGTTGACAGTTAACTACTGACTACTGACTACTGACTACTAGACATCTCCAATAATTATTGTGGAACAGGCATCTTGCCTGTTCAAAACAGACAATTGTTGCGATGACTAATGACTAATGACTAATGACTAATGGCTAATGACTAATGACTAATGACTAATGATAATGACTAATGACTAATGACTAATGACTAATGACTAATAACTAATGACTAATGACTAATGACTAATGACCAATCATAAAATTGCCGTAATTGTACTTGCAGGCGGTCAAAGTTCGCGGATGGGTAGGGATAAAGCTCTACTGGAAATAGAGGGGAAATCCCTATTGCAGCGGGCGTTGGAAGTTGCCACAGTTGTAACCCCCGAAGTTTATGTTCTGACTGCTTGGCCCCATCGCTATCGATCGACCTTAACCGAAACATCCCAATTTCTGGTAGAGTACAATCCGGGTTCCGGGCCTTTGGTTGCATTGACTCAGGGATTGACAGAAATTGCCGCCGAGTGGATTTTACTGTTAGCTTGCGATTTGCCTTTGTTGGATGCCCAGATTATTCAGAATTGGGCAAGTCAGTTAACAGAATTTTCCCCATCAACTTTAGCAGTTGTGCCTTATCAAAATTCGCGCTGGGAGCCTTTGTGTGGCTTCTACCGCCAACAATCTCTGCCCAGCTTGCAAAGTTTTATTGACAAAGGGGGACGTTCCTTTCAAGTGTGGTTAAATCAAATCTCCGCAATCCCTCTACCTGTAGGGGAACAAGAAGCAGTAATGTTATCCAATTGCAATACATTAGAAGAGTTTGAGCAATTAAAAGGTAAAATGGTTAACGGTTGACCGTTGACAGTTGACAGTTAACTGACTACTGACTAAGGACAACTGGCTCATGACCGTTAACTGACTAATGACTAATGACTAATGACTAATGACTAATGACTAATGACTACTGACTACTGACTACTGACTACTGACTACTGACTACTGACTAATGACTACTGACTAATTACTAATTACTAATTACTAATGATTAACCAATATTGGTTGCTCGATCGCAATATAACTTTCCTCAATCACGGCTCTTTTGGGGCTTGTCCGATTCCCGTACTGGAAGCGCAAACCGCTTTTCGGGAACAACTGGAAAGAGAACCTTTGCGCTTTTTAATGCGGGAATTTGAACCATTGTTGGATAATGCCAGAAATCAATTAGCAGCATTTCTCGGTGCGGCTGAGGATGACTTGGCTTTTGTGCCGAATGCCACGACGGGAGTAAATGCTGTTTTGCGATCGCTCTGTTTTTATCCCGGCGACGAATTGCTAACTACCAATCAGGAATACAACGCTTGCCGCAACACACTTAACTTTGTAGCCGAGCGTACAGGCGCTAAAGTAATAGTAGCAGAAGTCCCCTTTCCCATTGAGTCACCAGAACAAATTATTGAAGCAATAATTAAGTGCGTTTCACCGCAAACAAAGTTAGCTTTATTAGACCACGTTGTGAGCCAAACAGGTTTAATCTTTCCCATCAAACAGTTAGTGGGCGAGTTAGCTAACAGTGGCGTGGATGTATTGGTAGACGGAGCTCATGCGCCGGGAATGGTAGCACTGAATTTAGATGAAATTGGCGCGGCTTACTATACGGGAAATTGCCACAAGTGGCTGTGCGCGCCCAAAGGTGCGGGATTTTTATACGTGCGGCGCGACAAGCAAGATGCCATTCGGCCAACTACAATCAGTCACGGTGCTAACTCGCCCCGCGCTGATAAATCACGCTTTCAATTAGAATTTGACTGGATCGGAACAGTCGATCCTAGTCCCTATTTGTGCGTACCTGTGGCTATTGATTTTATGGGTTCTTTATTGAGTGGCGGCTGGCCGGAATTGAGGGCAAAGAATCATGCTTTAGCATTGGCAGGGAGAAAAATATTGGCTGACAAATTAGATTTGCCGCTGCCTTGTCCTGATGAAATGGTGGGTTCGATGGCAGTTGTCCCTCTGGCAGACGGCCAGTCTGATGTGGTTGCAAAGGGAGGAATTCCACCTTTGCAAGAGGCGCTGTGGGAGATTTTTAAAATTGAAGTTCCGGTGATTCCTTGGCCGGATGCTAGTAAGCAGTTGGTGAGGATTTCGGCTCAGTTATATAATACTTTGCCGCAGTATCAATATTTAGCTAATGCCCTGGTTGAGCTGACGAGAATTTGAGCTGGATTTTCCCGAAAAGAAACATCACACCCAACTACAAACCTTTAAATGTTTGTAGTTAGGGTGTCCGTCCTCATAGTTGGGGTGAATAAAAACTATTCGTCATTACTACAAAGGTAATAAGGGTTATAAAACTAGGCACAATTAAAAGAAAAAATCCTGCAATAAATCACCCTTAAGCGTCTTTGATTTGGCTACCATTTACCGAAACTAAAAAAACTAAAAAAACAGCTCTCAAGCCCGAAGTGCCTAGACTTCACCAATCCGCCCAACCCAAACAAAGTTTGTAAATAACCCGCAAGATTTCCTAAGTTAAAACAGGGTTGTCAAATCGGATAGTGAACAACTTCCGCGCAACAGAATATAATGCAATACGCTTGGGTTAAAACTGTTTATTCCTCGGAGATTCCTTGCAGCATCCCCCTGGTTGTTGGGGAGTAGGGGTTGACTTTGAGCAAGTTCTTGTTCCCCCCTTTTTAAGGGGGGTTAGGGGGGATCGGCCTTAACTAAACGGTATTAGAATATAATGTATCCACACTTGTATTTTTGCAGACAAAAAAAAGTAAATGAAAAGAGGCGAATACCATGTCCAATGCCATGATGGTAATTTACCCCTATCGCGAACAGTACACCTGGGTTTTTGACGACGAGAGAGTCGGACTTGTCCGAGAACCATTTGTTCAGGGCGTCCCCGAAATGATTAACGCGCTTGTCGCAGACATTCCCAATGCCGCTCAAGGTTTCCGACTTTTATTTTCAGCCAACCCATTTCCCGGATATCACGCAGAAATGCTGTGGTTGAAAGCAGAGTACGGGGGTAACTGGTATCGGTGGGAATCGAAAAATCTCGAAGGCTGGCTGTGTCCGGCTTTGCTCAAATACTTTCCAGAAGCACCGCCCAAGTTTTACTGCAAAGCTGAAAAACTGCAATAACCAACAGCAAGTCAATGAAAAACTTGTCAATTTTTAAAAGAAACTTTGTTGAACGAGTCGATCAAACATCTCGAAAAAAGCCTAAATTCTTCGTATATATAGTGGGGCTATTTTTCCTAGTCTTCACCGCCGCCATCTCGGCCACAATGGGGGCAATTACTGCCCTGTTAGCTCCCGTGGAACCCCCAATTATCAATAGAGTATTAGAGGCGACTGGCTTTGACTATCTATCCTCCAACCGAGCGGGATACCGCCTGTCGCGGTCAGTTAATATCTTGGTATTGGGAATTGACGGCGTGCCGGAAGCTGTCGCCAATGGCCCTAAAATATTTAACGGTCGCAGCGATACAATACTCTTATTCCACCTCGATCCTAGAGATAAATCTATTAGTTTGCTTTCTGTTCCACGAGATACTAAAGTCGAAGTTCCCGGAATTAGCTTCAGCAAAATTAGCGAAGCCAATGCTAGAGGAGGAGCAGCTTTGGCGACGCAATTAGTTAGCAGTATGCTGAACAATACGAAAATTGACCGATACGTGCGAGTCAGCAGCAATGCGTTTCGGGAATTAGTCGATTTGTTGGGCGGAGTTGAGGTATTTGTACCTCGCGCGATGTCCTATACAGATACCGCCCAAAAGTTAAAAATAAACTTAGCCAAGGGATGGCAAACTCTCAACGGAGAACAAGCAGAACAATTTGCTCGATTTCGCAACGACGGTTTAGGAGATATCGGCCGCATTCAGCGACAGCAATCTTTAATTCAAGCTATTCGGAACCGCCTCGCAAGTCCATCAGTATTGGTGCGCTTACCACAAATTGTTCGATTGATGCAAAAATATGTGGATACAAACCTAAATTATGAGGAAATACTGACGCTGGCAAATTTCGGTTTGCAATTGGAGCGAGAGAATTTTAAAATGGTAATGTTGCCTGGAAGTTCTAGTTCAGAACAAGCCGATTTAAGGAGTTATTGGATTGTAGATGCGATCGGGCGCGATCGCATTATGACACAATACTTGAACCTGGGCGTGCCAGATTTTGAACAAGGACGAATTCGCAATCCCAGCGACTCCCTGTTGCCCAAAAACCTCAAAATAGCTGTCCAAAATGCTTCTAGCAAACCGACAACCGCAAAAACCGTTGCTGAATTTCTCAGAAAAAAGGGCTTTTTTAATGTATCTGTAGTGCAGGATGCGCCCCAGAAGCAGCGTCAAAGTCAAATTATTGTTCAGCAAGGAGATTTAGAGGCAGCGAATTTACTGCGAAAAGAGTTAGGTGGCGGTAAAATTGAAGCATCTTCTACCGGTGAAATCAATTCTGACTTGACGCTTCGCGTCGGCGAAGATTGGGTAAAGCGATTTTAATTAGTCATGAGTCATTAGTCATGAGTCATGAGTCATTAGTCATTAGTCATTAGTCATTAGTCATTAGTCATTAGTCAGCAGTTAACAGTCAACAGTTAACAGTCAACAGTTAACAGTCAACAGTTAACAGTCAACAGTTAACAGTCAACAGTCAACAGTCAACAGTCAACAGTCAACTATGCCCAATTCCCCATTCCCATCATCATGAAAAGTGTTTTCCGAATCTTCCTGAGCCTGGTTTTAAGTTTAGTGTTGGCTGTTGGGTGGGTGCTGCTGAGTGCTACTCCGGGATTTGCCTTGCCGAAAACAAGTATTAATTACACAAATATTAATTTGTCCGATCGCGATTTTTCCAACTCGGATTTAGCGGGAGGAACATTTGTCGCTGCTGAAATGCGGGGAACAAATTTTCAAGGTGCTGATTTAACTAATGCGATTTTGACTAAGGGAGTTTTGCTGAATGCCAACTTGTCAGGTGCCAACCTCTCCGGTGCTTTGGCAGATAGAGTTACATTCGACGGCGCTAATTTGATGAATGCTAATTTTACCGAGGCAATTATGACTCGAACTCGGTTTTTTGATGCTGCAATTTCCGGCGCTGATTTTACTGACGCGATTATCGACGCTTATCAAGTGAGTATCCTGTGCGAGAAAGCAGATGGTGTCAATCCCGTGACGGGAGTTTCTACCCGCGAAAGTTTGGGATGTCCGTAGAAATTCACACTTACAGGAATTACGCAAAAATTGGTTTTACGCGCTACTTATAGCGGTTAAATTTATAGCGGTAAGGCGCGCAGGGCGCACCCTACATATAGATGTTCTGAGTAACTTCTGTTCTTCCTTCTTCCTTCTTCCTTCTTCCTTCTTCCTTCTTCCTTCTGCTGTATTGGCTCTATCGAGCGCTACAAATGTCTGTGCTGGCAGTACCAACTACCAAATCGGAATTCAACAGCAAATCTAAATCGGTGTCGGGATTAACAGCATACAAATCGACTTTATCTCGGCCCAAAAATACTCCGATCAAAGTCCCGATTCCCGCACCGCCGAGCACCTCTTCAGTCGCGATCGCCCGATCGCCCGTAACACCTGCAATCGCCGCCGCTGCTGCTGCACCCAACGCCGTATTCTTAACCAGATTGCCAACATTAACGCCCTTGGTAACAGTTTCTTTCCTAGTAATCAGTTGCGAAGTGGCATTGAGAGGCACTCTGCTGCCGTTGAGTATACTTAATTCTTGAGCCACAAACTGAACGCCCGAAGCAGTCGATCGCAATTCGCCACTAATTTTCGAGCCTTCGGGTATCAGCACTTGACCATTATTACCCGTGATATCCGAAGCTACAGTCAGCGTAATTGGAGACTTGTCATTAGGGCCGAGCAAAATCTTGCCTTTTGTGTACTCGATTGGGATAGTCACCCCCCTGGGAATTTGCACAGCAACAGACTCGTTAACATCAACCTTAGCAATGTAAGGAGAATTAATTGCTCTTGCTTGATTGGTACTCACTAATGTTTGATAGATAAAAGCAGCTACTTCAGCTCGCGTTGCTGACTTGTTGGGTTTGAGAGATTTAGGATTGGGATAGCTGACAACCAACTGTTTTTCAGTAGCAGCAGCAACGCTTTTGACAGCATAAGTTTGAATCTCACCCGCATCATTATAGTAGCTGAGAACATCTTGAAAATCGCACGTAGGCTCATAGCCCATTCCGTTATTTAAAGCGACTACAACTTGAACGCGAGGAATCTGCTGTGTCGGCCTGAAAACATTGCCGGGATAGCCAGACATCCATCCCATTTCGTAAGCTTCGGCGATCGCCCCGCTTGCCCAAAAATTCGACGGAACATCGGCAAACCTCACAGCATCGCGGGTTTTTGCCTTTTTCACAGAACGCACCATTGCCGCGAATTCAGCCCGCGTTACCGGTGCATCCGGGCGAAAACTACCATCGGGAAATCCTTTGATAATTCCTCTTTCTGACAAATCTTGGATAAAGTCTTTTGCCCAGTAGTTATTATTAACATCCGAAAAAGCTGTTTGAGCAAAAGAAGGCGCAGGAGCTACCATCGGCGCTGCGGTTGCCGCAAATGTTCCCAGTGTTAATAAAACAGATGTACCGGATTTAATGCGATGTAATACAGACATTTTTGATTCTCCAATTTACACAAGCTTTTTATTGAGGAAAAGTAAGCTTTTGATAGGCTGATTAATTACTACCGAACTTGCTCTTTCCCTCCGTCATGTAATCATTATTGAATGCTTTTACTTTTAGTGTGGGGAAGATACGGTCTTTTAAAATAAATATTTTGATGCTTCTTTTGGGATTTTAAAATGCTTAAATTCCTTAAAATCCTTATGTTGCTTATCTCCCTTATCTACCAGGTCTCTGCAATTAACAGGATTTAGGGACAAAACCGAAAGCCGTTTGATATTAGTTAACTATATTAACTGAGATGTTGCACCATTCTCAATAAGCTTTTTATGAACAGGCTTTTAGGCCTGTTCCACAATAAAATTCACTCTTTGTGGAAGAGGCCGAAAAGCCTGTTCCACAATAAAATTCACTCTTTGTGGAAGAGGCCGAAAAGCCTGTTCTTGAGAATGGTGCAAGATGTGAGTTAACTAAAAGTGAATATAATTGACTAGATCGAGAAATACCTGTTTGTTGCCTATGAGTAGCCTGACGTTTGCCTCTGCCCATCAGCTAGCGCGAATGATTCGCGATCGCCAAGTCTCTGCCGTCGAAGTTCTCGACGCTTACCTTACTCAAATTGCAAAGCACAACTCGCAATTAAACGCCATTTGTACGCTGGATGAAGACAATGCCCGTACTAGAGCAAAACTTGCGGATGAAGCCCTAGCCAGAGGAGAAAACTGGGGTGCTTTACATGGGGTTCCCATCACGATTAAAGACATTTTTGAAACAGCCGGACTCCGCACCACAGCAGGCTATATTCCCCTCAAAGATTATGTGCCTCAACAGGATGCAACTGCTGTTGCGAGATTGCGGGCCGCAGGTGCTGTCATCATGGGAAAAACCAACATGGCGGAACTGGCTGCCGATTATCAAAGCACAAATTCTCTGTTTCCACGGGTGAATAATCCTTGGCATCTTGACTACACACCTGGGGGCAGTTCTGGAGGGAGTGCCGCGGCTGTCGCAGCCGGACTTTCACCGTTGGATTTGGGGAACGATTTCGGGGGTTCGGTGCGTCAGCCTGCTCATTTCTGCGGCATATATGGTTTAAAGGCGACAGATCGCCGTATTTCTACAGCAGGGCAGATTCCTGAAGTGCCGGGAATGCCACTGTCTATTCGGCAAATGATGACAGTGGGGTGTTTTGCGCGATCGCTCGAAGACATCCGGCTATGTTTTTCGTTAATTGCAGGCGCGGATCTGCGACGCCCTGATGTCCCGCCGATTCCGCTCGATCAACCCTCTGGCAAGCCTTTGCAGCATCTCAAAATCGCTTGGAGCGATGAATGGGCCGAAGTTCCCGTTGCTTCTGAAATTCGAGCAGCTATGGAGTCGATCGTGCAAACACTCTCTGACGCAGGTGTCCAAATCGAACGCTGGCTTCCCAAAGACTTTGAGCTTTCCAAAATATTGAATCTCTACGGACGGATGTCAATGTACCTGACTATCTACGCTCAACCGCAGGATAGATATAACGTGCGTCGCAGTTTAGAGTTAATCTTCCGCACCGCAACCCAAGGCGACAAGGAACTCCGAAAATTGGGAGATTTCAGCAGATTCCTACCTGAGATATTGAATCCAAGTTTGAAAGGATATTTCGAGGCACTCACACAGCGCGATCGCTTCACTGCCCATATAGATGAGGCATTAGAACCTTGGGATGTATGGCTTTGTCCCGTTGCGGCAACCGCTGCGTTTACTCACCGTCCCGCTTGGAGTGCCGTTGACATTGATGGCAGATCCTATCCTCATGCAGTGGCAAACGGGGCTTACACCATGCCTTCTAATCTTAGCGGACATCCTGCCGTGGTAATTCCAATTGGACAAACTCAAAATGGTTTACCGATTGGAATGCAAATTGTTGGTAAGCGGTGGCGTGAAATGGAGTTGTTGGCGATCGCAAGTGCGATCAACAAAATGGTTGGTAGTTTGCAACACCCACCTGGTTATTGAACGCTCTATCGGCACAAAAAATCCGCTCGTGACGCAAGATTTTTGGATGGTGCGTCATGCGTAAGCCCTGTCTCTGTAATTAACAGGATTTACGGACAAAGCCGTTTGAGAATAACTGCCAGTTCTATTGATATTAGCTAACACACATGGGAATATTAGATATAGACGACATATATCGCATCAACTCTAGAAGCACAATATGAGCGCAGACGAACATATCCTGCAATTACCGCATATAAGTTTAAAGGGCAGAACGCTACTGCCAGAAGCATCGGGAATATATTACGTTGTTGATGAAAAATCCATAATTTGGTACATAGGACAAGCAAAGAATCTGCGTACCCGGTGGACAGGTGATAGTCACCACAGACTATATCAACTACAAAAGCAACGAAAACAACAGTTTACTATCTACTACGAATTATTGCCGGAATCGCTACTTGATATTATCGAACAGCAGCGGATTGAGCAGTACAGCCCGCAGTTGAATGGAACTAAAGTCAAGGCTAAGAAATTAGCTCCCACAGAGAGATTATTACGGGAAACGTTATTTAGCCTAGCCCCTTACAGTTTTGTATTAGGTGTAGAATCCGCCCGAAAAGAAGACCTTAAATTTATCGAAACTTCTATCTATTGGCAAGATAATTGGAGAGTAAAAAAGGCTGTTTTGCCTCTGACTGTAATACATATTTGCATAAATCTAAGTGAATTAGGCTACAACTGGAACTCAGAAATGCGTTTCCTGAGAAGGATTTTTAGAAAGCGCAGTAATTATTATACTAATTGGGAATTTGCTTATACTTATAAAGGTAAACCCATTTATGAATTAGCCGTGAGAAGATTGTTGGTTAATGGGTTAATTATAGAAGTATATGGAATCGAGCGAGAAGCATTACAATACATTCAAGGGTACGATTTGACTCAAGTGGCAAATGTAGAGGTTAGGGCTGTTGATGAAGCTTCTTTAGCCATCCTAAAAAATAAGTGTTTGCTTGGGATTGGAGGGATATCTTTGGCTAAAGATAACCAAGATGACCTATATGAGAGACTTTCCCGCAAGGCTATAGAACGAATATATCCTTATAAACAAGATTTGGTTAAATTACTTTTTAATGAAGAGATAGATTTTAGTAAAAAGCAAGTATTACCAACCAACACAACAACTGTCCGGGATAGTAATACAGGTATGCTTGTAAGGTTAGCTAATCTTGCTAATAAGAAGCAATATCTCGTGGCCTTGTTAACGGAACGTGGTATTGACTTAAATCGTTATGAGGTAAATAAGTATTTAGAGTGCATACCAAAAGATGATAATTACATAGACAGTAGTAGAGATAAAAGAATGATGATATTTGTTAAGCCATTCTTTTGCGATTTAAAAGAACCAATAGGAAAGACAGATGTCAAGTCTGGAGTTTTTCCTATAAGCAACAGCATATACGGTGCAAAAGGGAGGACAAATCAAGGTTCTCAGCATAAAATTTACAAAGAAGTTTATTTGCAAACCACAGTAGATAGAGTCTTTTGGTTGCTGCTAGAAGCCTACTTGTCTGACTTTGCTAAAGTAAAGCTCAACGAAGAAGAAGGATATATAGAAAAAGTGTATGTATCGCCGAGAAGATTTATCACACCCGCTACAGTAACTGTCACTTTAAATGGAAAATGGAAAGCAGATATTCCGTTTGGTTCTAAAGATAATATGTCGTACAAGACAAGTGTAGAGGCGATCGCCAGTCTCTTACAGGCAAGCGGAATACCTAAGCTTAAGTTCTCATTCACAGTAGAGTCTATACGCACATAACTGTTTGTAAAAGAAAGAGTTGTGGTAAACTGCGTCAGGTTTGACATTCTCAATCACCACGAAAAGTAGGATTATGACGAACAGTTTGTTCCCTGGTTCGTCAGTTGTGAGATTGTTAGTTTGTAACGAAAATAATGCGCTGATGACGCACCCTACTTCATTGACTAATGACTAATACTTGCGATCGGCTCCCAACTTGTCACATCTTCAAATAAAGATTGATAGCCCGCTGCATTGGGATGAAGCCCATCTGCAATCAAGCGCGATCGCCACCAATCACTGCCCCGATTTACCCATTTATCAAAAATATCTAAATAGGGAATTCCCCGCAACTCACAAGCTAATTTCGTTGCTTCCTTATACCGATATTGGTCGGCATGACTGTAATACAAACAATCTTGAAAAGGCATTTTACTTTCATCCACCGGCACCATCCCGACAAATATCACCGGACAAAGTTGTTGGGACAGGTTTAACAAATGATCCAAAACAGTTTTAAAATGTTCAAAATCAGTATAACTGCGCCCGGTAGGCGACTGCACTCTCGCCGAATCGTTGAGGCCTACGGAAAGAATAATCGCATCCGGGACGCGGTTTCTGAGCTCGCCACGGTGGCGAAACTCGTTTTCGAGCCGCTGGGAGACTTGATAAGCCCGATCGCCCCGAACGCCCAAATTGTATAAAACGTGTCCTACACTCTCCGGTAACATCCACTGGCGCCGCAATCTTTCCACCCAACCCCCGCCTACACCGTCGCCGAAACCGTAGATTAAGCTGTCACCGAAAGCAACCAATTTGAGGGGATGAGAATTTCCCCGATGCAAGTGACCAAAGGAATAGGCTGTTGCTACCTGCATAAGCAATAATACTCAGTTAATAAATTATGAATCTTGACATACTAGACTAGAATGTAACATTACATAAAGTAGGTAGTCTCATGGCTAATAAGCGTCCACCCTTCGATTCTACTCAGCTAACCCGTCGCGCGGAAGAGTTGATTAACGGTGCATCCAACCGCTATCGGATTACGGTGCAGGTGGCGAACCGCGCCAAACGCCGTCGCTATGAAGATTTTGACAATATGGACGACCATCAAATGAAACCTGTAATGCGGGCGATATTTGAGATGTCGGACGAACTGACTCAGCCGGAAATTATCGGAGACAAGTACTAGACTTTGGGAGTTTTGGGTTTTGAGTGGTGAATTGCCAGCAATTTTTGTCAACTCAAAACTCACAACTTTTTCAAACTAGACTTGGGCGCGCGGGACGAGAAACCCGGTTTATTCCTAGCTACCTCGTTAAGAAACCTCTGATTTTTCTAAGAAACCGGGTTGATGAGCGTAAATCCTAAAATTATAAAGAATACCCTGAAAACCCTGTGGCTTTAGCCCAGGGATGAAAGGGCGTTGCAGGATTTATCCTGCCTACTATCAAGATTGCCAGATGCGGTAAAATAAATCAAAGGAGGTGAAATCAAATGTATGCAGTACAAAAAGATATTTGGCATTTAAAGGGACTCCACAAAACCATTGTTGAGCAACTACTCAGATGGTCGAACAATCTGTTTAATGTTGGCACTTACGAAAGTCGCCAACGATACTTTAAGGATAAAAGTGCTGTCAAATATCTTGACTTGTACAAAATCACTAAAACCAACGAGAATTACGGTTTACTTTATTCTCAGGTAGCTCAACAATCCCTTAAATCTGTTGCCGAATCTTTTAGCTCTTTTCGAGCCTTGGAAAGGTTAGCCAAAAAAGGAGAGATTAATCAAAAACCGAGGCTGCCTAAATATAGAGCAAAAGGCGCTATGTACCAAGTCTCCTATCCAGGGCAAGCCTTAAAAATAGTTGGCAATCGAGTGAGGCTACCTCTGGGAACCAAAGGGAAAGGACACTTTGGGACAGATGCTCTCTGGGTTCCATTGCCAGAAAGGTTAAAAGATTGCCAGCTCAAAGAACTTAGGCTGATCCCTAGAAACGGTCAGGTCTGGATTGAGTATGTCCACGAAAGTCTAACTGAACAGGCTCGCCTGTGCAGTCTCGAAGTAACAGGAGTTTTGGGCATCGATCATGGCATCAACAATTGGTTAACCTGTGTCTCTAGCAATGCCAACCCTTTCATTATTGATGGTCATAAGTTGAAGTCTTGGAATCAATGGTTTAACAAACGAAAAGCTTTTCTTCAATCTGAACACGCCCGACATAAATTACCTCAAGGCTTTTCGTCAAAAAGACTGCAACAGTTATCGGAAACTCGCGCCCGCAGAATGAGAGATGCGGTTAATAAAGCAGTCAGCACTATCGTAAATTATTGCAAAAATAACCAAATTAACGTCATAGTTTTTGGCTGGAATAAAGGACAAAAGCAAGAAGTTAATATGGGAGGTAAGACCAATCAGAGTTTTGTTCAAATTCCTACCGCTAAAGTCAAGGAAAGATTGCAGCAAGAATGCGACTTAATGGGATGGCGATTTGTAGATCAAGATGAATCTTACACATCAAAATCGAGTTTTTTAGACCGAGATTTTCTGCCAGTGAAAGTCGGTGAAAAACCCGACAATTGGCAGCCATCGGGTAAAAGAATCAAAAGAGGATTGTACCGTTCTAGCACTGGATTATCGATCAATGCAGATACTAACGGTGCAGGGAACATCATTCGGAAATCAAAAGTAGCCACAGACTTAATTATTAAGCGAGTGGGTAGTGGGCTGCTGACGAACCCTTTAAGAATTAAACTTTGGCGGGATTCATCCCCCAAAGTTTGTCCTTAAGAATCCCCGCGTCTTTAGACCGGGGAGTGTCAAGAAATTATTCTATTTTTGAAATTCTTGTCAAAACCGTGAATAGATTAAAGCAGGGCTTAAGTTTTCTGTTTGTTACTTTGAGTGTAGCGATTTTCACGCTTTTGAGTTGGGTATTGGAATCCGGGGAACTGAGTCTGTCGGCTTTGGAACCTTCGCTGCTGCGGAGTTCTGAGTCAGCGTCTGTGCAGCGGGTTGCTCAACAATCTGCGCCACCGCAAGTGAGGGTGCAAGATGCGTGGAAATTGGTGTACGAAAAATTGCCGGATTTCCCGATCGAAAATAACTACATTTCCAAGGAAACTGGAAAAGTCGATCCTACCAATACTTTAGTGGGGCGGTTGATTCGATATCACGTATTTGTCAAAGGACGGCCCCCCAATTACCGCTTTGATTGGAAGTTGAGTTTAGCTGACTATTTGGGCGCGACTCCCGATTATTTGGTGGAAAGCGTTTATCCGGGAAAGGACGTTTTGCGCTCAAATCCAATGGAACAGGATCGCGCTGCTATTCAAAGTTTAAATAGAGCACAGCGGGATGCTTTGGTTCAAGCTTTGGTTGATGTCTTTACCGAGACTTCCGGGCGTGGGCGCACACCAGCGGCGGGGGAAAAACCACAAGGGCGATCGAATTCGCCGGAGATACCGCAGCCGCAGCCGGGAGATGCGAAGTTGCTGGCACCTTAATACTCATGGATACAGAAACCGGGTTTTTTACGGAAATATTGCTGTTGACCCTTTAACACAGCTAAAAAACCCGGTTTCTTCCGTTTCGTATTTATGGGTAAGTCCTACTAATCTAAAATCCAAAATCTAAAATCTAAAATCCCTCAATGGTGGAACGTGTAATTAAAACGGGTGTTGGGTGGCGTTTGGGATGGAACCCAGAGGCGGAGGAGTTTAAGGGTTTGGTGGCTGGCGACGGTTGGGCGATCGAACTCACGGAGGCTGAGTTGAACGATTTTTGCCGATTGTTGGGGCAATTAGCCGGCACAATGAGTCAAATGGCCTCTGAGTTAATGGATGAGGAAAAAATCGCCATTGAAGCCGAAAGCGACTTGCTGTGGGTGCAGGTGGAAGGCTATCCCGAAGCTTACAGCGTGCAGTTGATATTGAATGCTGGCCGTCGCGGCGAGGGTTTTTGGCCGGCGGCTGCGGTTCCGAGTTTGGTGCAGGCTGCAAAAGTTTTAAAAGTTTTTTGACTTTTTTGGGAATTCTATGCTAAGCTGTTAAAGCTGTCGGGGCGTAGCGCAGCTTGGTAGCGCACTACTTTGGGGTAGTAGGGGTCGTGGGTTCAAATCCCGCCGCTCCGATAGATGGAATCCTTATACACTAAGGATTCCATTATTTTTGGGAGATTTCGCAGCATATTGTCATTCCCAATAAGGGGTGACAATATCTGACATACTCAGACATAAAGTGCGATAAATCTGCGATATGCCAAAAGGCTCAGTAAATATAGAAGTTTTCAAGCCACTTTGCCGTCACAAGTAATTTTTGAACATTAATCTTGAGGCGCTCGAAATGGTTACTCACAATATTTTAGTTGACATCTCTGAATAATTATGATGCCGACTTCCTACAGCTACGTATAGATTTGTGGATTAGCTTTGACACTCCGGGCGCCTGAAGGCACGAGGATTCTTGGATCATCCAGTCGATTTGCTCGTTGATGCTGCCACCAGCGAGTAGAGATCGGTCTGTCCCCCAGCGTGAATTCCGGTGTGTCCCACCGTATTTAAAGTGATTCCTGCCTGTTTCAAGCCCTTTGCCAAAATGTTTCTTCCGGCATTGTGGTCGCGATCTAGTATCGTTCCGCAACTACAAATATGGGTTCGAGTTGACAGGGTTTTCTTGACAAGATTGCCACAATTTGAACAGTTCTGAGATGTGTACTGCGGTGGAACAGCAATAACTGTTTTGCCGTACACTTTCCCAAAATATTCCAACCATTGAGCAAATTGCGACCAAGCTGCATCGCTAATTGATTTAGCAAGCTTGTGGTTTTTCACCATATTTCGCACCTGAAGGTCTTCATAGGCTACAAAATCGTTAGATTTTACCGCGCACAATGCCGTCTTTATGGCGAAGTCTTTACGCTGCCGACTAACCTTTAGGTGCTTTCTTCCTAACTTGTTGAGCGCTTTTTTCCGGTTTCTGGAACCTTTCTTTTTCCGAGAAACTCGCTGATGCAATCTCTTCAAAGCTTTTTCACTTTTTATGAGATACCGAGGATTAGGAACTGTTTCACCGTCGCTGTCAGTATAGAAGTGGTTTAACCCGACATCTATGCCAATAAATTTACCAGTAGAAACGGGTTCCTCTTTTCGTTCAACGTTGATACAGAATTGGGCGTAGTATCCGTCGGCACGGCGTACAACTCTGATTCGCTTAATCTCATCGGGCGCATAGAAATGCAAATCCCGACTGCCGATTAACTTGAATTTTCCAGCAGCAAAACCGTCTTTAAATGTTAGGTATCTTTTGTCGCTAGAAAGCGCCCAGCCTGATTGTTTGTATTCAACGGAGCGAGTGTGCTTCTTGAATTGTGGATATCCCTTCTTTCCGGGTTTTTTCGCTTTGCAATTGGCAAAGAAACGCCCTATAGCAAAAATGGCACGTTCCGCTGAAGCTTGACGTGCCGTTGAATTAAGCTTGCCCGCCCATTCAAACTCTTTAGCCATAACGGCGCATTGTTTGTACAGGTCTACTAGCTTAATCCCTTGATTGTCTATCCAGTGTCTAAGAGTTTTGTTTCGCACAAATTGAGCCGTCCGAATCATGTCGTCGATGATTCGATATTGCTCCGCTTTGCCCTTTAACTTAAACTCTAATACTATCATTGCAATAGTCTACCACTTTTACAAAAATTTTTACTTACAAGTCTGTGTATCCAACAAATCTTCACAGTCTTTGTAGTTAAAGCCGTCCTATAAGGACGGGGCTTTAGACCCAATTTCGTGGTAACAAAATATAGCAGTCCAAGCTGCATATAAAGCCAATTGAAGGTTTGTTATGATTAAAACTTGTTGGTGAAGTCCCGCTAGCATGAAAAAGCGATCGCCACCCTCCAAATACAGCGATCGCACAATATCAAGAGAATCCTTACCCCTAAGCCTCCTCTGATTGAATGCGAACTGGTTCTGGTGCTGATACTTCCGGCCCAGGTGGTGTTGCCGTGGGCAATGCAGCTTCCTATGTTGGTTGTGTGGGTAGTGTTTTCGCTCTTAGTGATGCTGTGGGTGTTGTTGCGAGCGATACAACGAATGGTGCTTGCACACCTGTTTTTATGTGTGTTAGCTTATTACTTAGAAGGGAATATGTGTCAACGATTACCGTCCGTCGTCGTTGTTCGAGGATGAGGAGTGGTTGAATGTTTCTGATTCAGGGCCGGTGGTTGTTGTGGTTAAGCCATCCACTCCAGCCAAACGGAAAGCTTCAACAAAATTTACTTCTGAGGGTTTTCCAGTTCCCAGTTTTCGGACGTTAATAACAAATTTATCGACAATCGCTAAAAATCGAGTCTAGCCTAAATTGCGTCGGGTTTCAGTTAGTTTCGACAAGCTGACGATGCCGGCTCCTTTGCAACGTAGAGAACTTTGGATTTACTGAAGGTTTTTCCTAATATTGTAGTCATCTATTGGGCGATGGCTAATGCCGTATTGCCCGACTGATGGGGTTTTTGCTTGGATGCGATCGACCACTTGGGGAAAGTTCCGCACTAAAAGTTGAGACTATTTCAACTTTGTGACTGCTTTCGGGAAAGCAACGCTTACGCATCACACCAGGAAGCATACGCGAGCTCGCTTTCTATTTAGCTACCCTTAAACAACGAAACTCTACCTTACATCTTGCACCAGTCGAATAATCTCACATTCCATCTGCCCTGCTTGACAACAGGGGTGAAAACCCAAAGTTAATTTCTGGCTTCTCTGACTGAGGTGAAACTTCCTAATTGGTGCATTGTCTTACTTAGAGGCATCCAGCACATCCATGAATTTTCAATTCAAAGCACGTTTGAAGAGCCAGAAGAACTCACCAAAATTGGTGATGCCGTTAATTAACCAACATTGGTTGGTGCGGATCGTCCTGCGCTCTATTTCCTACTTCCGCCAAGATTTATGGCTGATAGTCACGCTCTTGCTTTTAATCGGGGCCTCGGTGCTTTTGAACCTTCTCAACGCCTGGCCGATCGCGATTCTAGTCGATACGGTTTTGTCACCAACTCCGAAATCCAACTGGATTCATACGCTGTTTCTTGCCCCGTTCGGTGAAAGCACGCTGAACCGAATTTTCGGAATGGCGTTCGTCGCGATGATTATTAGAATCCTGAGCGATACCGTCTTCATGCTCCGTAGGATGTTGAACTACCGCATCCAGTACAACGGAACCTTGCGGGTTCGTACCGAACTCTACGACAAAATGCAGGCGCACAGTCTCGGCTGGCATGGCTCCCGATCGCAGGGTGACGCAATCTATCGGTTGAGCTACGACAGTCTCGGCCCCTGGGGGGTAATCGATACGCTCATCGGCTCCACGGCCGCATCGGTGACGCTGACGGCGATGATCTGGATCATGCTGTCGCGCCACGTCCTTCTTACCGTGTTTGCACTTTCGTTCACTCCGCTTCTAATACTGGCGAATTGGTACTTCGAGGGAAGGATTAGGAGTCGAGCCCTGGAGTCGAAGCAGACCGATGCGGTGATGACCTCAACCATGCAGCAAGCTATAGAGTTGATCGGGCTAATCCAGTCCTTCGGTCGAGAAGCAACGGAGTCGCGGCGCTTCGGGCAGGCGGTCGAACGCAGCGTCAAGGCCTCCATGCGGCTCAATTGGCAAGAAAACCTCTATCCGCTAGCGGTTCAGGTAGTCTTTGCCCTGGGAAGCGGGGTAATCTTAGGCTACGGCGGATACCTAGTTTATCGCGACCAGTTCTTGCGTCCGGTGCCCGGCGGCGTGACCATCGGCGATCTGCTCGTATTCATGGCGTACCTGGGGCAGTTCTGGGACCCGATAGGTTGGGTGTTGGGGTTCACGACCAAGATCCAGACGTTTGTAGCTTCATGCGATCGCGTCTTTACGGTTCTTGACGAGCCACCCGCCATACAAGACGCGCCTGACGCGCCATCGCTTCCCGTCTATCCCCGCACACTAGCATTTGCCGACGTGAGCTTTGAGTACAACGCTGGGCAACCCGTTTTACGGAATATCAGCGCTAGTATCGAGCCTGGTCAGATGGTGGCGTTTTTGGGTCCTAGCGGAACGGGAAAGAGTACGCTGCTCAATCTTTTGCCGCGCTTCTACGACCCGACATCGGGCAGCGTCCTTCTCGACGGCTTTGACCTCCGCACCGTTAAGATTGCCGATGTCCGCAAACACATGGCGCTCGTCTCGCAAGGCAGCCCGCTTTTCCCCGGAACGATTGCAGAGAATATCGCCTACGGTCGCCCGGATGCGAGGCTCTCCGATATTCGGGAGGCGGCGGTTGAATCTGGGGCAGCCGAGTTCATCGAAACCCTACCGGAGCAGTATGATACCTCGATCGCTGAGGGCGGTCAAAACCTATCGGGGGGACAGCGACAGCGCCTAGCTATCGCGCGGGCACTCGTCACTAAGGCTCCCATACTCATCCTCGATGAACCCACGAATGCGCTGGACTTGAAGCACGAGCAGTGGGTCATAGAGACTCTGCAACGTCTGCGCCGCAAGAGAACCATCATCTTGGTCACGCACCGACTGACAACTGCGGTAGACTGCGATCTGATTTTTGTGATGCAGGAAGGTGCGATTGTTGAATCTGGTACTCACGCCGAACTCCTTACCCAGCAGGGGTTCTATTACCGAATGTTTGGCTATGACCCAGTACAATCAATAGGGTTTACTGATAAACCCTGCATACAGTAAGAGTTTGAAGCAGAATATGCTGAAAACTTCCCCGATCGAAATGGGAGCCCCTGCAAAATCTTTAATGTGAGTAAATAAAAAAAGAAGCAAGCCGCATCTGATGAGAGGATTAGAAATGCAATTGAGGGCAAATTTGGGGCTTGCGTAAACGAAGATTCGATCTGAATTTGGTCAGGGCAAAACTTGACAATACCTCGCAAACAGCCATTGCGATTACTTTTTTAGTAATGAAACTTTCTACCGGGTGGCGCCGGGTTTTTTGTGGATTTTTATGCCGTTCGGGGAAAACAATGCCTGTTTTTGGGTAGAACATAATCTACAGTTATGTTTTACTAAAATTGAAGCAGGAAAAACTCATATTTGGGAGCATCTCAATGAAAGCAGCCCAGCTAGAAATTGGAGTTAGGAGTCAGGAGTCAGGAGCCAGGAGAAAAGAGTCAGAAGGAAGAAGGAAGGAGCCAGAAGAAGTGTTTTTACAAAGATGAGATGCTCCCTCATATTTAACGTTGGTTGAATATATCGATCGCTCTTGTTATTGATTTGCGATCGCTTATTCAGCAAGCCCCAATTAGGGGCATCGGCCCAGAAACCAGAATCAATCTCTGCTTCGGAACAGTCTATAGCTGTATCCTCAAATTCAAAGGCTTTGCGATCGCTTCGGGACCCTCACAATGAAATTAATCATAAAAAAAATGGCGTTTGTACTTGACAAACGCCATTTTATAGAGTTACGAACGCGGCGTCTTATCTTGTTTAAACGACGCTAACAATTCGCGAATTTGGTCGGCCGCAATCTCGCGCCCGCCCAAACCAAAAGCTAGAGCAATACCAACTGCGATCGCCCCAAGCAGCAGCCCGAAAGCCAAATTCACAATATCGCTGCCAATGCCCATCTGTTGCAGCGCCAAGGCCGAAACAAAGGCAATAATCGCAATCCGAGCCGTTTGGCCCAAAAGCCGCGCTTGACGAGTTCCAGAACTGGCAATCAAACTAAACGCCAGATTCGCCAAATACAAGCCGATCGCAAATACCACCAAACCGGCCAGCACCCTACCTGCAACGAGGACAATACCGCTAACAATCGCCGTCAGCGCTGGAATTTGCAGCACGTCGGTAGCCGCCACCACTGCAAACAGCATGATGCCCACCTGCACCACAATGCCGACCAACTCAGAAGGCGTGCGGGCCGGAAGTTCCGGTTCCTGAAGAATCGTTGCCTCCGGATCGATCGAACTTGGCGGTAGCCTCAGCGACTGTTTCGGTGGCTGCACCCCCAACCAAGAAAAGACATTGTTAAAGCCAATTCCGGTCAGGATATTAGTAACCAAATCGCCTACCCAGCGCCCCAAAAGGTAAGCAAGCGCCAGAATCAGCGCTGCCGTGAAGATTTTGGGAACCGCGCCCAAAATGTCGTTGAGCATCGCGACTGCAGGCTGCGAAATCGCTTGAATTTCCAAAGCGTTGAGAGCTGCGATCGCCGTTGGAATCAAAATCAAAACATAGACGATCGTCCCGGCAATCCACGACAGCGATTGTCCGCCAGAAGTCCGCGAAATTCCAAACCGAGCGCCCAAACCGTCCGCCCCAGCAGCAGCCAACAGATTCGTGACAATCCGCCGCACCACCATAGCCAGTAGCCAGCCCACAAACCCAATCAGGACAGCTTCCAGAATTTTCGGAATTGCCGCCAGAATTTGGTTGAGTAAATTATTAACCGGCAGCAGAGCCTGCTGCATTTCCAGTGAGTCGAGAATCAGCGGCAAAAACAGCAGAAAAATGAACCAGTACAGCGCATTCGCCACAGTATCGCTCAGCAGCAAAGGGCGCTCGCTGGGCGCTGCGCCCACCTCCTGATTCAAGCGCTCGTCTACGCTAAAAGTCCGCATCACGCGCGATACGGCCATTTTGGCGACTGTCGCCAACACCCAAGCAATCCCCAACCAAATTAAGGCGCCGGCTAACTTCGGCAAGAAACCGGTAATTTGATTGAGAAAAGTATTGAGCGGTTGCGAGACAGCCGTTAGATTCAGGCGATCGAAAAAGGCAATTAGGAAAAAGATAAAAATGATCCAGAACACCGCTGTGGAAATCCATTTTTCCACTTGCGGGGTTTCAGCTCCTTCCGGGCGGCCGGTAATCCAAGCCGCCAGCCGATTGTCGATCGTCGTCTTCTTGAGCAATCCCCCGACTATAGATGAGACGACGGCTGATACTATCAAGCCAACTAGCAGGATACCGACGGCCCAGAGGAGATTTTCAATGTTTGAGCCCTGAAAGAGATTGTTAATTCCGCGTTCGGCCTGTGCCAGCGGATTTGCGGGCTGGGCCTGTGCCAAAAGGCGATCGGACAAACCCGCTATTGGGCCCGATATGGGTCTAGTTATTTCTTGCCAAGTTTCATTCATTTTTTTCTCAGGTTAACGTCACATTTGACAAGGAGAAGACGAAACTTTAATAATAGTTCCAAAAAATCTAGACATCGCCTAAATTTAATGTTTGTACACTTTTAATGTACTGGGTTAACTACAAAACCCTCTAGCGAATTTGGGATCAACCCATCTCCGACTGCTTTGGGGCCAATATTCAAAGAACCGTTGACATCGGCATTTATGAAGCGTCCAGTTTGGGTTCTGAACAATCCTCTTTTTACCCTACTGCCAATGTAGCCGGAATGTTGTTGAATTGGTTCCAAATCCCAAGCTGAACATTTGGATGTGTAACTCTCCTCAACTAACCCAACTTTAATTCCTGCAAGTTGTCCTTTGTACTGCAACATTTGCACGAATCGGCGATGGGGAATACAGGCAAAATTTTGATTATTAACCTTACCAGTATTAATCCCATCTTGAAAATCATGGTTCCAGCCTATCGCTAGCAAGCCCCTTTGATGATTAACGAGTTCTTTAATAATTGCGGAACTCGTCGTGTGGAGGTAGTAATCCACTTTACAGTTAGGCTTGTGCCACAATGGGGCAAGTTTTTTACTGTTTTTTTGCGCTGCGGGCAGCAATGATTTCAATGCCGATGAAACTTGATTACAGTATTGGTTTGTTGACTTAACAGCCCGTCCATCCAAGATTGTCGGTACTAACCCAGGAACATTGTAGGTTAATGTTGCCAGATTGTTTAATCCTAAATCTATGGCAGCTACTGTCTGATTAACTTGTAAAGGCTGTTCTAACTTTTCATAGAGCACCTCGACAACATAACAACCTACTTTGGGAACAATCCGGATTTCCAGAATCGAGGTGACTTTTGAGGGGAACCAAATATTAGTCCCAGAGGGACGAGCATATCCTTTTTTTAAGGCTCTTTTGCGGACAGCTTGACAATTAAATACAACTACATAGCGCCCGTCCTCTCTTTTTCGCTCTCTTGAACCTTTGTAATGAGGGATTTTCGGGGCGGCTTTAAATTTAGTTGGGTCTTCCTGATAGTTTCGCACCGCCAGATAGTAGCTAGTCGAGGCTTTGAGGACTAAGCCGATCGTGCTTTGTGCTACCTTTGCAGGCAGTGCTTTGTAATCAGGACTTATTTTGAGGGTGCGATCGACAGCCTGAGCATTTGTTTGTTGGCTGGCGAAAAAGTTTTGACGGTAGATGTAGTTAGCGCTATTGTAAAGATTTTTGCACAGCCAAGACAGTCGATCGGCTTCTCGATAAAACCTATGATTTGGTTTAATGATGTGCCTTTCGACTAACTCCATAATCAGTATATATACTTTATTTGAAGATGATACACTGTATTTATGAGTGTGTCAATCTTTTAATTTCTGGAAAAATTGACGTTACAAGTAAATAAAGGACTATTAAAGTAAGCAAAGTTTTGTAATACCCTCGTTGTTGCAGGTTCTCATGTCAATTCGTCAAGTTTTCGAGCAATCCATTGAAATTCAGGCTGCTGCTACTCTGGTGGAGCGCTGTATAGTCGATCGTACTTTAATGCACAAGTGGCTCAATCCCCTGCTACGTTGCGAACCCCAGGGCGAATGGGATACTGCTGTAGGAAGTCGCAGCTTATTTATCATAAAAATTCCCGTTTTGCAACCCTCTTTAGAGAGTGTTGTATTGGAGCGTCAACCAGGTTTAATTGTTTGGGGGTTTGACGGATTTTTCAAAGGATGCGATCGTTGGGAATGCCAGCCGCAAATCCAAGGAACTCTCTTGATTAACCGCTTTGAATTTCAAATTCCCAATCGTTTAATTAGATTTGGTTTCAATCGCTTTGCCGCCCCTTGGACGGAAAAAGATATGAAAGACCAACTCCGCCGACTCAAGCGGGTAGCCGAGCAACTATCTCAAAGAATGGGTAAGGGGTAAGGGATCATGGGTAATGGGAAACGGGAGCATCTCAATGAAAGCAGCAAAGCTCGAAATTGGAATTAGGAGTCAGGAGTCAGGAGCCAGGAGAAAAGAGTCAGAAGGAAGAAGAAAGAAGTGTTTTTGCAAATATGAGATGCTCCCTGGGAAACTTTTACCCTCGCGTAGCCTAATAATTGGTAATTGGTCATCAGTAATTGGTAATAGCTGAAAGCTAGAGCTAATAGGAAAAAAAGCACCAATTCCCAATTCCCAATTCCCAATTCCCAATTCCCAATTCCCAATTCCCAATTCCCTCCAACTTCAGTTATTTATTTCGCACTTCCTGATGGACTGGGCTGACAAATCATTTGTCGGGCCGAATTCACCGCTTGGCCGGCGGTATTTTGCAAAGCCGGGGAATTCTGATACATAGCTTGCAAATTTTGCAAGTCTTTAATCACTCGTTGGTAAATAGCTATAGCTTGATTCCCGTCAACTTCTAAGGCAGCAGGGCTGTAATTTTGCATCACTTCAATCAGCGATATTTTGCCATCTTTGGAAGCGGCGACTAAAGCATCGCGCAGTGCGGGCGCGCTTTGAAGACGAGTGGCCGGCGTATAAGCAACCTCCCCCAATTGTTTGAAAACAATTTCCCCAAAATAAGTATTTGCCAGCCCCGCTACTAATTGGGAATCTAAAGGGACTTCTTGCGTTAATATTTGGCGCACCGACTCGGGACTTTGTTTCGCAAGACTCAGAACGCTTTGCAGTTGAGATGATGGTTTGCCGGTTTGTGCAAAGCTTTGCAAGTCGCTCATCGGTAATGTTACGTCAACAGCACCGTATTTTACGGTGACATTATCTAATGCCAAGGCTTTGCCGCTGCTTAGGAATACTGCACTTGTTCCCAACAAAAGCGCCAAACCAAATGATAAAGACTTTGACATTCTTTTGGTTAAATTGGCTGACAGCGGTTGCATTCCGTTGAGATAACCTTGTTGAAACTGAAAGTTCATGAGTTTGTGCCTCTTTACGTCAAAATACTTTTTCGATCGCTCGTCATTGCGGGTATCAGTGCAGGTATCAGTGCGGGTATCAGTCGGGAAAGTGGACTCGGAAGTTCGGTAAATGACCTATGATTTTACAGTCATGTCAAGCAAATTTAACCTATCAAAAGATAGGTATTAATTGAGAATTAATATGTTAGAATTAGCTGTTTGACAATTTTAGATACCTTTGCAAAAATTATAAAAGCGAAATTTGGTCGTCGGGCAGCAGTTTATTGAGTGTCGCTTTCACGCCTTATATAGCAATCCTTGCAGGAGTCGTAAATTTTTGACCCCACCCCAACCCTCCCCTTATCAAGGGGAGGGAGTAAGAAATTCACAAATGATTTAGGATGGCTATAGTGTGCGATCGATACCAAATTTAAATATCCCGATCAAGCCGATCGACCAATTGGCGAATTCTAGCAGCATCAGGAGCATTAGGAGCATTTCTCAGGTATAGTTCCAAATCGTGGCGCGCTTCGACCAAGCGTCCCAGTTGATAATAGAGAATTCCGCGATCGCGCCGTTCCCCCAGCGCGTCGGGAAACAGCAGCAAAATCCGTTCGATCGCCAAGAGCACCCTCGAAGCATCTCGCTGTTGCAAATAAATGGCCTTCAGATTTCCCAGCATTCGCCCCAAAAAATGTCGGCGACTTACCGGAGCCAGAAAAGCCGGCTGCAACTCCATAGGTTGACCGTAAATTTGAGAAAGTCGGGCTTGACAATCTTCAGGAAACAAGATTTCGCCGCCGTTAAACGCATCAACAAAAATGCCAGCATCTTCAAAATCCGGTCTAATTAAAAAATGTCCTGGCATCCCAATTCCCACCATCGGAAAATCAATGCGCTTAGCCACCTCCAAATAAACCAAAGATAAAGAGATCGGAATGCCAGTACGCCGATCGATCACTTCATTCAAAAAGCTATTGCGGGGGTCGTAATAATCAACATCATTGCCCGCAAACTGCAACTCCCCGTATAAATAGGCGTTAATAGTTTGAATAATCCGCAGCGGATAATTCTGTGCCGGCAGGCGATCGCGGACTTCATCTGCGATCGTGTCGAGAGCATTGAGATACTCTTCGGGCTCTAAATTTGGGTATTCTTCCAACGCCATGTAAAGGGCAGCTTTCGCCAGGTCGATCGAGCCATCGGGCTGATTTATTTCTCGATAAAAGAGTTGTCGGGCGATCGGAAAATCCATATTGATTATTAATTTATTTTTAATTTACTTATTGGGCTAATATCATGAACAGGCATCTTGCCTTTTGCAGCTTTTTGTTGTAGTATTATTAACCTTTTTTCTGGTAATACAGGCATTTTTTCTTGTGGAACAGGCATCTTGCCTGTTGCTCAAAAGATATTAAAAACAGTGCCTTATTTAAATTTTAATATATTCTAAATTTTTTCATCTAAATCAGCCACTATTTTTAATAAAGCTTCACGATATTTTTTGCGATCGAGCCAGATTGAGGTGAACGCCCTCGAATGTCAAATCAACTTTCAAATCCCGTGACTTTTACCAATCACCCAACTGCGGCGAAAAATCCGAGCCAGAGTAGATTCTTCCAAAGCAAAATAGATGGGGCGGCCGTGAGGACAAGTGCGCGGATTACGAGTTTGCTGCCATTCATCCAACAAATTTTGCATTTGGGAAAGACTCAAAGGAGTACCGTTTCGCATAGCGCTACGGCAAGCAGTCGCAACTTGAGCCGCTTGTAAATCGGCGACTTTACTGAGCTCAAAAAGCGCATCCGCACAGTCATCTCGATCGGCTAACAATTCAGGAACTTCGCGGGCAGCCCATAGCTGTTCGCCAAAACTTTCTACTTCCAAACCCAAGCGGGATAAATTATCAATTTGCAGTGCAGATAATTGACTGAGAATTACTGGTTTTTCTAGACATTTTAGCTGCCAAGCCGCGCACAATTGCTCGTACAAAACGCGCTCGTGAGCGATGTGTTGTTCCACCAACCACATTCCGCTGGAATGTTCTGCAACAATGTAAGTATTGTGAACTTGAGCGATCGCCCTCAATTCCATCAATCCTATTTGATTAGCTTTTTCCTGTTCGTCGCCTTCATCATTCTGCCTAGCCGAAATTCCGACACTGTAAGCACTTTTTTGTTCCGATGCCTTCAGTAATTGTCCCACTCGAGCGGGAATTGGGGCAGGGGGCAAAACTTCATCGTTCAAATGTAAAGCACGAGAAATTGCCGCGCTAACTTGTGCTTGCCAAAAACTCGGATCATGCAGATAAATTTCAACCTTAGCCGGGTGGCGGTTCCAGTCGATTTCCGAAGGGGAGATTTGCAGGTGAACAAAACACACCGGATAGCGATCGCGCGGACAAGTGCGGGCAAAGGCGCTGAGAATAGTTTGCTCTAATTCGGGCGATCGCACAACTCGCCGATTTACCCCAACTTTCACCCAATCCGGCCGCCTGCGGTGACAGCGATCGGGCAAACCAATTACTAATTCTAAAAACTGGGAATTTGGAATAGGGCATGGGGCATTGGGCATTGGGAATTGGGCATCGGGAATTGGGCATGGGTAACTAGGCTGTGTTTTTGACAAAAACAATTGCGTGTGTGCGAAATAATCTGGCGATTTATTCCTTTCAGGAAATGAAGGCAAATTTACTTTTAAATACTGCAAATCATTCAAGCGAATTCCCCGCACGAATTGAGGTAAAAGTTGTTCCGCTGTGCTACCAGGAGTTACGTGCAAACAAGGCGTAGTTCCTTGACGCAACTGCCAATTAACGTGCGGGTGACAAATAGCAATTTGCTGAAGGGTTAATTGGATCGATCGCATTTGCTGTGCCGGCGACAAAAAACTGCGACGCACAGGCCAATTGCCAAACAAATTATCAACAGTCACCACCGTACCAGGAGCGATCGCCGCTGTTTCCACCTCCACAGCAACGCCTGCGTTATTGTAAACCACCCGCCAGCCCGATCGAGCATTTTCCATTCCCCCCTTGTTAAAGGATGATTTGGCGGGGTTTGACGCCGACTCTGGATTTTCCGAAAAATCCCCCAATCCCAAATCATTCGATCGGCTCAAAACCTCCAAACAGCCCAACTGAGCTAAACTGTGCAAAGCTTCCCCACGAAATCCCAAAGTATCAATTTTGTAAAGGTCAGCTTCCGTGGTAATTTTGCTCGTACTGTGAGGCGAAGCCGCCTGGCGCAAATTTTCCAGATCCATTCCTGTACCATTATCTGCAACTTGCACCCGCCACTGTTCGGGCCAGACAGAAACAACGATGCGAGTTGCGCCAGCATCCAGAGAATTTTCAACTAATTCTCGTACCGCTGCGGCGATCGAGTCAATCACTTCGCCGGCGGCAATTAAATTGATAACTTCTGTGGGTAAGGTTTGAATAGTAACTGGCATCAGATTTTTAGCATTTCGTTAATTCAATTCTACTAGATTCTGCAAGTCGCTACACCGTATTAGGACTTACGCTCTTCAACCCGGTTTATTAGAAAAATATTGTTTGATAACAAGATATCTACTCATCAACCAAGTCTCTGAGGCTTAGTGAGAAAGTCCTAAGTATATATCTTCCTAGGGAGCATCTCATCTTTGTAAAAACACTTTTTCTGGCTCCTTCCTTCTTCCTTCTGACCGAAAGCATCCAGGATACAAGCCCCCGGATTCATTCCGAAAGCAGACTCAGGACCCAGAAATAAAAAACCTGTACGCGATAAACAAGCCCCCGAATTTATCCGTGGGGTCAATTCTTCAATTCTTTAATCTAAAATCTAAAATCTAAAATCGATTGACTCTTTTCTCCTGGCTCCTGACTCCTGACTCCTAACTCCAATTTTGGGCTGGGCTGCTTTCATTAAGATGCTCCCTATTCCTACCTACTTAAATTTGATCTGCTAAATCCATAGTTTTCGGCAAGCGGATGTAAAAAGTTGTGCCTTTTCCCTCCTCCGACTCATAAGTAATTTGCCCTTGGTGAGCCTCAACCATCGACTTAACAATTGCCGTTCCCAACCCAGTACCAGTCCGTTTACCATAAGTCACAAACGGTTCAAATAACTTTTCCTTAATTGCCTGCGGAATGCCTGGGCCGTTATCGTAAATGCTAATTTCTGCCCACTCCTCACTTTGTGTCACCGCAATCTCCACCCGCCCCCCTCGTCCGCCAAAAGCCTCAACAGCATTCCCAACTAAATTTTGTAAAACGCGCAAAATCTTATTTTCATCCGCTTCCACTATCACTTCTGTCACCCGTACTACCAAATCTACTTTTGCTGCTTCAAAATAAACTCTGTTCAACTTTTGAAACTGCTGCAACGTGTGAATTAGATTAACTGGTTTTTTATTTAATACAGAATTGCCGCGCGAAAATTCTAACACTTCTTCAGCCATCCCCAACATTCGCTGAACCTGCAATTGAATAAGTTCGCACCACTCCTGAGTTTCCTCATCCGGGTGCATTTCTTTGATCACTTCACTGGAGAGTTTAATTCCGGTAAAAGGACTTTTGAAATCGTGAATAATTGTACTCACCATTTCTCCTACCAATACCATTTTTTGTTTGTGTACCAACTGGCTAACATATTGATCCGTGGTATCCCGTAAATTTTTAGTAATGAAACTAAACATTTGCAGTACCGAACTGCCTTTAGCAAACTGGAGAGTTGTTATTAGTTCTTCACGGTCTATTTTGGCCAAAGTCGAGCCTGCAACTGCCACAGCTCTAGCACTGCGAGGCTCTCCGTCTAAAACTCCTAGTTCGCCAAAATAATCGTCTGGGTTAGCGACAGCAACAGTTTGATATTTATGATTTTCTATCCGCTTGCTAAACTCGACTTTACCTTCTAAAACTAGATATAAAAAATCCGCTGTTTCTCCTTCTTCAAAAACCAGCGTTTCCTCAGCAAAACTCTCCAAAACAGCTATTTGGCAAAGGTGAGCAGCTTGCTCTGGTTCAAAATAAGACATAAATCGATGAGAGGCCAGATCCATGTGAAAATACCTGAAGCTTAATTTAAACAGTTTCTTTCTTCTATTTTCGCCGATCGCCATCGGTGCGTTAATAAAATACAATACTGCTTTAATCTGGCTCTCTTTTCTAGCCTCCGAGGCTTTGACGCAAGGATTAGCGTCGGGATGCAGAGCCAGACTAGCATAGCAGCACCAGCAATCTCACCAAAATTCTCAGTTTATTGACTAAAATACATAAGTATTGTACTATTTTTGAGATTTAAATTGGATGTGCGGGGGTTCTCCGGCCACCTCAGAAAATTTTAACTGTAGAGAGATCGTGTAATGTGAACAAACCTGACGGTCAACTGAGTACAGTTAGACCGCAGGCTTCTTTTTCCTTTTTTGCAAAGGCTTTTTTGAGTGACGGA